>JAABTC010000027.1 GCA_011390055.1 Burkholderiales bacterium
GCGCGGATCGCTTCGGCCGTTGCATCCAGCACCGGAATCGGAGCGTCGCGAAAAAACGCGACCCAGGCAGTGAGATCCCGCAAGGGTCGGTCGATGCGGGTCGAGGGCGTGGAGGAGGAGCTCATGGCGCGGTGGACGGTCGGTCTTCTGCACTATCGGCGGGCGCAGCCGGCGCTTGAGCGGCGCCGGCTGCAAGCGGCCATCAAAGCCGCGAAACGCCCACCAGGTGCCCGACAAGCACCCCATCGATGTAGAGCGCCCCCTCGGGTGCACCTGCTTCGGCGTGGAACTCGACCGACGGCAAAGCGCCGGGCTCAGCGCGCGCAACGTGGTCGGCTGCAAGCCGCACGGCCATGTGGCCCAGCCGCCAGCTGATGTGGTACAGCGCCTGGCTCAGCAGGCGACGCAAAGGCCTGCCCCAGGGCGGCAGCGCAGAGGGCGTGGGGAACAGGGGTCCGAGCGGGGTGAACATGGTGGTGTCCTTGCGCGCCCGGCGGCGCGCGGTCTTCAGCGGTTCATGGTTGTCGCTTGTCGTGCAACCGCTCGCATTCGCGGCGCAGCTCGCGAGCGTTGCGTTGACGTTGGGCGCCGCCGCGCGGGCCATGCGGACCGGCCACACGCAGGCGGCAAGGCTGGATCAGCGGGTTGCGTGGTGCGATGCGGGGCAGGGTGATCTTCATGGGGCTCTCCTGTGGACGGGCGCAGACGTCGAGTCGACGAGGTACGACACGCATGGCCCCGAAACAGCAAAGCCCGGCACATCGCTGCACCAGGCCTGGGGTCCGGACGTCTGGGCGCCCGCATGCGGGCGCGGGCTCAGGAACGTCGGAGGGTCGGGCGCCGATACGGCTGCGTTGGGATCGGGAACAGGCTCATGTCTTGCGCTTATGATAAACAAACGATTATCTTAGGCAAGCACAATTGATCCCTAGAACAAGGGATCGCCGGATCAGCGCTTCTTGTGTTTCAGCGGCGCAACACCCGATTGAGTCCGACGCCAAAGATCCTGTGCGTCGTCGCGTCCAGGCGCTGTCGGCGCGCGCGGCACTGCGGCGGGCATCTTCGCGGGCATCAGCACTTCACCGAGCAGGTCGAGCAGCCGTGTGCGAGCGCGATCGGGATGGCGTCGGTAGTAGGTCAACACCAGCCCGACGATGAAACGCTCGTCATCGTCCTGCGGCAGCGGGCTGTCGTGCGCCTCGCTCTCCGGCATGCGGGCCGGGCTGCGTGCTGCTGCGGCAGCGCCGGCCTGCCGGGGCAGGTCGAGCCAGCCCGTCGGCTTGTGGCACAGCTGCTCGAATTGACGCGCCAGCCGCTCCCCGATCTGGCGCGAGCGGCCCTTGATCTGGCTCCAGTAGCTGGGCTGGATCTGCAGCCGCTCGGCGAAGCGGCGCTCCAGGCCCCTCAGCGTGGCAGCATCCGGGTGCTTGACCGCCGCCTGGACGAATTCGTCGAACAGGCGCAGTGCGTTGTCGAGGCGCGTTTGCGCAACGTCGTGCACGGGAACAGTCATGCCTGCATGATAAATGCCGCTTGCCCAGCATTGCGCCCCGCGCTGCCCGGCGGTATCGTCCCGCGGTGCGGATCCTGACGCGCTCTGACGTGGTCCATGCCTGCAGCGCCGCCTGCAAGGTGGCCATCGGCCTGTGGTTGTTCGCTGCCGAGCCGGTGCAGGCCGCTGAACGCGCGATCGAGCGCAGCGTCGAGGTGGCGGGCACGCTCGACCAGGCTTGGGCCGCCTGGACCACGCGCGAGGGCATCGTCAGCTTCTTCGCTCCCGACGCCAAGATCGAGGCGCGCGTCGGTGGCGCCTTTCAAATCTACATCGATCCGGGCGCTCCCCCTGGCAGCAAGGGTGCCGATGACATGCGTTTCATGGCGCTCCAGCCGAAGAAGATGATTGCGTTCGACTGGAACGCGCCGCCCCACCTGGCCGAGGCGCGCGCGCAGCGTACCTTCGTTGTCGTTCGCTTCGAGCCGCTCGGCGAGCAGACGACCCGCGTCACGCTGCACCACAGCGGCTGGGGCGAGGGCGGCCAGTGGGATGCGGCGTTCGCTTACTTCGAACGTGCCTGGGGCGGTGTGCTCGGCAACCTGAAAAAGCGTTTCGAGACCGGCCCGCAGGATTGGCAGCCCTGGCTGGCGCAGTTGCAGAAGATGCGTGAGCAGCGGGCGGCAGCAGCCTCGGCACCCGCTGCATCGGCGCCACCGAAGTAGCGCTTTCCGTCAGTCGTCGTCGCGCACCTGGTGCTGCGACATGAGTTGCTGCTGGACCGCGGGCGGCACCGCTTCGTAGTGGCTCAGCGACAGGGTGTAGCGGCCCTGGCCGGCCGTCATTGCGTTCAGCCGCGACTGGTAGCCAGCCAACTCCGCGAGCGGCGCCTGGCCGCGGATCACCATCGTGCCGGCGCTGCCGTTGTGCGTACCGTTGACCTGGCCGCGGCGCGCGGACAGGTCGCCGGTGATGTCGCCCATCGCCGCGTCAGGCGCGCTGATCTCGACATCGACGATCGGCTCGACGACGATCGGCCGCGCGGCCCGCACGGCGGCCATGAAGGCCTTGCGGCCGGCGGTGATGAAGGCGATCTCCTTGCTGTCGACGGTGTGGTGCTTGCCGTCGTAGACGATGACCTTGACGTCGACCAAGGGGTAGCCGGCGATCACGCCGAGCGTCAACGCCTCGCGCACGCCTTTCTCGACGGCCGGGATGAACTGGTTCGGAATCGTGCCGCCCTTGACCTGGTCGAGGAACTCGAAGCCGCCGCCGCGCGGCAGCGGCTCGATCTTCAGAAAGACCTCGCCGAACTGGCCTGCGCCGCCGGTCTGCTTCTTGTGGCGGTGGTGGCCCTCGGCCGGCGCGGTCACGGTCTCGCGGTAGGCGATGCGCGGCGGCCGCGTGTTGACCTCGAACTTGTAGACCTCGCGCAGGCGTTCGAGCAGCACGCGCAGGTGCAACTCGCCCAGGCCGTAGACGATGGTCTCGTTGGTCGTGGCCACATGCTCGACCTTCAGGCAGGGGTCTTCGTCGACCAGCTTGGTCAGGATCTCCCACATGCGCTGCTCGTCACCGCGGCGCTTGGGCTCGATCGCAAGCCCATGTACCGGCAGCGGAAACGGCAGTGGCTTCAGGTGGATGTGATCGTCCTCGGCCGCGTCGTGCAGCACCGCATCGAAGTGGATCTCGTCGACCTTGGCCACCGCCACGATGTCGCCGGGCACCGCACACGGCACCTCGACATGCTGTTTGCCTTGCAACGCAAACAAGTGGCCGACCTTGAAGGGTTTGCGGCCGTCGCCGATGTAGAGCACGCTGTCGCGCGTGACCGTGCCCTGGTGCACACGGAACACGCCCATGCGGCCGACGAAGGGGTCGACGGTGACCTTGAAGACGTGGGCCAGGACATGGGCCTCGGCATCCGGGGACGAGGCCTTGGGCTTGGCGTCCGCGCCCTCGCCCTCGAGAAACTCGGGAGGGTTGCCCTCGCTCGGATTCGGCAACAGCTTGACCATCACGTCGAGCAGTTCGGCGACACCGGCGCCGCTGCGCGCCGAGACGAAACACACCGGGATCAGGTGACCCTCGCGCAGCGCCTGCTCGAGCGGCGCGTGCAGTTCGGCCGGGTCGATGTCGCCGTCGTTGAGGTAGCGGTCGACGAAGGCGCCGTCGACCTCGACGACCTGCTCGACCAGGGCCCGGTGTGCAGCATCGACGCTGCCGAAGTCGCTGTGACCCTCGCGGTTGTAGAAGCAGTCGACGACCTGGCCGGCGCCGGCCGCATCGGTCGACGGCAGGTTCAGCGGCAGGCACTCGCGGCCGAAGGTGGCCTGCAGGTCGGCCAGCAGGTCGGCGAGGTCGGGGCCGGCGGCATCGATCTTGTTGACGACGATGAGACGGTCGAGCCGGCGCTCGGCCGCGTACGCCATCATCCGCAGCGCCATCGCGTCGATGCCGCTGACCCTCCAGCTCGCAGCATTGACCACCACCACCGCGGTCTCGACGGCTTCAAGCGCCGGCAGCGCCTGGCCGATGAAGTCGCTGGCCCCGGGCGTGTCGATCAGGTGGATGCGCGTGCCCGCGTGGTCCAGGTGCAACAGCGCTGAGTTCAGCGAATGCTGCATCTTGCGTTCGAGCGGGTCGAAATCGCTGACGGTGCTGCCGCGCTCCAGGCTGCCTGCGGCGCCGATCGCGCCGGCCCGCACCAGCAAGGCTTCGGCCAGGCTCGTCTTTCCCGCACCCTGCGGCCCGACCAGCGCGAGGGTGCGGATCTGCGCCGTGGCGCCGGTGGCAGTGCTGGGCATGGCGATCTCCTGGGGCGGTTGAGACACCGTCCAGCCTAAGGGATCGGGCGCCGGCACACAACCCGCCAGCGCGGCCTCGGCACCGCGTCAGCGCGTCACTGGAACGCCACCTCCGCGAAGCTGCGCAGCTTGCGGCTGTGCAGCGTGTCGATGCCGGCGGCGCGCAGCAGCTCCACCGCGCGCATGCCGATGCGCAGGTGCTGGTCGACGCGCTCGCGGTAGAACTGGTTGGCCATGCCCGGCAACTTGATCTCGCCGTGCAGCGGCTTGTCGCTGACGCACAGCAAGGTGCCGTACGGCACCCGGAAGCGGAAACCGTTGGCGGCGATCGTGGCGCTCTCCATGTCCAGCGCGACCGCGCGGCTCTGGCTGAACCGGCGCTCGGGGCCCGGGTGCGGCAACAGCTCCCAGTTGCGGTTGTCGGTCGAGGCGACGGTGCCGGTGCGCAACAGGCGTTTCAAGTCATAGCCTTCCAGCCGGGTCACGTCGGCCACCGCCTGCTCGAGCGCCAATTGAACTTCGGCCAGTGCCGGGATCGGCACCCACAGCGGCAGGTCTTCGTCGAGCACGTGGTCTTCGCGGACATAACCGTGGGCCAGCACGTAGTCGCCGAGCTGCTGGGTGTTGCGCAGGCCCGCGCAGTGGCCGAGCATGATCCAGACGTGCGGGCGCAGCACGGCGATGTGGTCGGTGATGGTCTTGGCGTTGGCCGGGCCGACACCGATGTTGACCATGCTGATGCCGCTGCCGTCCGGCCGCACCAGGTGGTAGGCCGGCATCTGCGGCAGCCGCGGCGGGGACGTGCCGAGGGCGTCGCGCGGCTCCGAGGGCAGGTCGCTGCGTCGCGTGACGACATTGCCCGGCTCGACGAAGGTCACATAGTCGGCGCCCGGGTCGGCCATCAGCGAGTGGCCGAGCTTGATGAATTCGTCGATGTAGAACTGGTAGTTCGTGAACAGCACGAAGTTCTGGAAGTGCTCGGGCGCGGTGCCGGTGTAGTGGCGCAGCCGGTGCAGCGAGTAGTCGATGCGCGCGGCCGTGAAGAGCGCCAGCGGCTGGGCCTCGCCGTGGCCCGGCTCGTGGGTGCCGTTGGCGATGCCGTCGTCCATCGAGGCCAGGTCCGGCAGGTCGAACAGATCGCGCATCAGCAGGCGCCGCTGCGGCGTCAGCGTGCCTTCGAGGTGGTCGCTCTCGGCCAGCGAGAAATGCACCGGGATCGGCTGCTCGCTGGCACCGACTTCAAGCGCAACCGCATGGTTGCGCAACAGCAGGCGGAACTGCTCGCGCAGGTAGTCCGCGAACAGATCGGGCCGCGTCAACGTGGTCTCGAACCGGCCCGGGCCGGCTGCGAAGCCGTAGCTCAGGCGGGAATCGGCCCGGGCCACCGTGTCGATGCGCACGCGCACAAAAGGGTACGTGGCGCGCACCCGCTCACCGGGTACCGCGCCGTCCAGGAAGGCCTGCAAGTGCTTGCGCAGGTGTGCCACGCCGCTGTCGTAGATGGCCCGCGCATGCGCCAGCGCAGCGTCGGGATCGTTGAATTCACGGCGGGGCAGCAGGTCGGGGGCGATCATGCGTTGATTGTGCCGCCCCTCTTTACACTTCGGACCACGGAGGCGAGACGATGAAAGTGCTGGTGTTGGGCGGCGGCGTGATCGGCGTGACGGCGGCCTTCGAGTTGACGCGCGATGGCCACCAGGTGACGCTCGTCGAGCGCCAGCCGGGCCCGGCGCTCGAAACCAGCTTTGCCAATGCCGGCGAGGTTTCACCGGGGTATTCGGCACCCTGGGCCGGCCCGGGCGTGCCGCTCAAAGCCGTCAAGTGGCTGCTGATGCACCACCGGCCGCTGGTGATCCGTCCGCACTTCGACTGGCACCTGGTGAGTTGGGTGCTGGCGATGCTGCGCAACTGCACCGCTGCGCGTTACGAGCGCAACAAGGGTCGCATGGTGCGGCTGGCCGAGTACAGCCGCGACTGCATGGTCGCGCTGCGCGAGCAGACCGGGATCGACTACGACCAGCGCATGCAGGGCACCCTGCAACTCTTTCGGACTCAGAAGCAGCTCGACGATTCGGCCTCGGACACCGCCATCCTGGACCGCCATGGCGTGCCGTACGAGGTGCTCAGCCGCGCTGGCTGCATCGAGCACGAGCCGGCCCTGACGCGGGTGCGCGACAAGTTCGTCGGCGGCCTGCGCCTGCCCGGCGACGAAACCGGCGACTGCTACAAGTTCAGCCAGCGGGTTGCCGACATGGCGGCTGGCCGCGGTGCGAGCCTGCGCTACGGCGTCACGGTTCGCTCGCTGCTGACCGATGGCAAGCGCATCACCGGCGTCGTCACCGACCAGGGCCGCCTGCAGGCCGAAGCCTACCTGCTCGCGCTCGGGAGCCATTCCCCCAAGCTGCTGTCGCCGCTGGGCATCGAGCTGCCGGTCTACCCCGTCAAGGGTTACTCGATCACGCTGCCGATCACCGATGCGAGGGGAGCCCCCGAATCGACCGTGATGGACGAGACGCACAAGGTCGCGGTGACGCGGCTGGGCGACCGAATCCGCGCCGGCGGCACGGCCGAGCTGGCCGGCTACGACCTGCGTCTGCACGAGGCCCGGCGACGCACCCTGACGCATGTCGTCGGGGACCTGTTCCCCGACGGCGGTGACCTGGGGCGGGCCGAGTTCTGGTGCGGCCTGCGTCCGATGACGCCCGACGGCACGCCCGTCATCGGTGCGACCGAGCTGCCGAACCTGTGGCTGGCCACCGGCCACGGCACCCTGGGCTGGACGATGGCCGCGGGTACGGCGCGGGTGGTGGCCGATCTGATCGGCGGGCGAAAGCCCCACATCGACCTGGCAGGGCTGACGATCGACCGCTACCGGTGAGCAGCCCTTGACACCGGCGCGGTCGGCCCCATCTTCGTGCGGGCCCGCCGCATCATTCGAAGACATTCCAAGCACCTCCGACCAAGACCATGAGCCAAAAACAGACCCTCGCCTTCCAGGCCGAAGTGCAGCAGATCCTGCATCTGGTGACGCACTCGCTGTACTCGAACAAGGAGATCTTCCTGCGGGAGTTGGTCTCGAACGCCAGCGATGCCTGCGACAAGCTGCGTTTCGAGGCGCTCGACAACGCCGCGCTGTACGAAGACGCGCCCGAGCTGAAGGTCCACGTCAGCTTCGACGCCGACGCCAAGACGGTCACGATCCGCGACAACGGCATCGGCATGAGCGCCGAGGAGGCGGTGACGCACCTGGGCACCATCGCCAAGAGCGGCACGCGCGAGTTCATGGCCAAGCTCGAGGGCGACCAGAAGAAGGACGCCAACCTGATCGGCCAGTTCGGTGTCGGCTTCTACTCCGGCTTCATCGTCGCCGACCGCATCACGGTTGAGTCGCGCCGGGCCGGCCTGACGCCCGAGGAAGGGGTGCGCTGGACCAGCGACGGCTCGGGCCAGTTCGAGGTCGAGACGATCGTCCGCGCCGCGCGCGGCACCGAGGTCACGCTGCACCTGCGCGAGGGCGAGGAAGAATTCCTGAAAACCTGGAAGCTGAAGTCGATCATCGGCAAGTACTCCGACCACATCTCGCTGCCGATCCTGATGAAGAAGGAAGAGTGGATCGCCGAGAAGGCCGAGACGGTGGTCAAGGACGAGTGGGAGACGGTCAACAAGGCCGCAGCGCTTTGGACGCGTGCCAAGAGCGAGATCACCGACGCCCAGTACCAGGAGTTCTACAAGCAGATCTCCTTCGACAGCGACGCGCCGCTGGCCTACACGCACAACCGTGTCGAGGGCCGCAGCGAGTACACCCAGCTGTTGTACATCCCGGCCAAGGCGCCGTTCGATCTGTGGAACCGCGACAAGCGCGGCGGCGTGAAGCTCTACGTCAAGCGCGTCTTCATCATGGACGACGCGGAGGCGCTGATGCCGGTGTACCTGCGCTTCGTCAGGGGCGTGATCGACAGCGCCGACCTGCCGCTCAACGTCAGCCGCGAGCTGCTGCAGGAAAGCCGCGATGTGAAGGGCATCCGCGAAGGCTCGACCAAGCGGGTGCTGTCGATGCTCGAAGAGCTGGCCGAGAACCAGAAGGACAAGTACGCCGCGTTCTGGAAGGACTTCGGTCCGGTGCTCAAGGAAGGCGTCGGCGAAGACCACGCCAACCAGGAGCGCCTGGCGAAGCTGTTGCGTTTCGCGTCCACGCAAGCCGATGAGGGCGTGTCGCTGGCCGACTATGTCGCGCGATTGAAAGAGGGCCAGGACCCGGTCTACTACATCACCGCCGACACCTTGGCCGCGGCCAAGGCCAGCCCGCAACTCGAGATCTTCCGCAAGAAGGGCATCGAGGTGCTGCTGCTGACCGACCGCGTCGACGAGTGGATGTTGTCGCATCTCTACGAGTTCGAAGGCCACCCGCTGCAGAGCGTGGCCAAGGGCAGTGTCGACCTGGGCAAGCTCCAGGACGAAGACGAGAAGAAGACCGCCGAGGCGGCCGCCATGGCCTTTGCCCCGTTGCAGGAGAAGCTGAAGGTGGCCCTGAAAGACCGCGCGAAGGACGTGCGCGTGACCACCCGGCTGGTCGACTCACCCGCCTGCATCGTGGTCGAAGAGGGCGACATGAGCGCCCACCTTGCGCGCTTGCTCAAGCAGGCCGGCCAGCAGGCGCCCAAGACGCTGCCGATCCTGGAAGTGAATGCCGAACATGCGCTGGTCAAGCGCATCGAGACCGACGAGGCGCACTTCGAGGATCTGGCCCACCTGCTGTTCGACCAGGCTTGGCTGGCCGAAGGTGGGCAGCTCGAGAACCCGGCCGAGCATGTCCAGCGCGTGACGCGCCTGCTCACCGCCTGATCCGGCGGCTCAGGCGGGGTCGTCGCCCAGGATTTCGGCGTTGTGTTGGCCGAGCAGGGGCGGCGGGCGCTGGCTCCCCACCGTGGCAGCGCTCATGCGGATGGGGCTGCCCACCAGCCGGGCCACCGCGCCTGCGCCGATGGCATGCGGCAGGTCGATGCGCAGACCGCGCGCCTGCACCTGCGGGTTCTCGAACACTTCGTCCAGGCGGTTGATCGGGCCGTAGGGTACGCCAGCCTGTTCCAGCAGCACGCTCCAGGCGGCCTTGCTGCGCCCGCGCATCGACGACTCGATCAGCGGAATCAAGGCGTCGCGGTTCTGGATGCGCAGCGCATTGGTCTTGAACCGTGGGTCGTCGCCCAGCGGCGGCAGGCCGGCCGCGATGCAGAAGCTGCGCAGCTGGCTGTCGTTGCCGATGGCCACGATCATGTGACCGTCGGCACAGGCGAAGGTCTGGTAGGGCACCACGTTCTGATGTGCGTTGCCCTGCCGCACGGGCGCCTGGCCACTGGCCAGGTAGTTGGTGTTCATGTTGGCCATGGCCGCCACCATCACGTCGAGCAGGGCGATGTCGATGTGCTGGCCGCGGCCGCTGGTGTGGCGCTGCTGCAGCGCCGCCAGGATCGCGACGCAGGCGTACATGCCGCTGAACAGGTCGCTCACGGCGACGCCGGCTTTCTGCGGCCCGGCTCCCGGCTGCCCATCGCGCTCGCCGGTCACCGACATGAAGCCCGACAAGCCCTGGATCACGAAGTCGTAGCCGGGTCGGTGCGACCACGGCCCGGTCTGGCCGAAGCCGGTGATCGAGCAGTAGATCAGACGCGGGTTGAGCTGGGCCAGGCTGGCCGGGTCGAGTCCGTACCGGCCCAGCTGGCCCACCTTGTAGTTCTCGAGCAGGATGTCCGACTCGCCGGCCAGCCGCCGCACGGCAGCCTGCCCTTCAACGCTCGCAAGGTCGAGCGTGATCGAGCGCTTGCCCCGGTTGCAGCTGAGAAAGTACGCCGACTCGGAGGTGTCGGCGCCGGCAGCGTCCTTCATGTACGGCGGACCCCAGGCGCGCGTGTCGTCGCCGGCACCGGGCCGCTCGACCTTGATCACGTCGGCGCCCAGGTCGGCCAGCGTCTGGCTGCACCAGGGTCCGGCGAGCACACGGCTGAGATCGAGCACGCGGATGCCCGCCAGCGGCCCGGGAGGTGGATGCGACATGGCCTGGATCATGCCGCAGCCTGCATCGCTTCGACCTGCTCGCGCATCTGGGTCGCCTGTTGCGACCAGTAGGCCGGGCTGCCGAACCAAGGGAAGGCGGCCGGGAAAGCCGGGTCGTCCCAGCGCGCGGCGATCCAAGCGCTGTGGTGGATCATGCGCAGCGTGCGCAACGGTTCGATCAGCGCCAGTTCACGTTCGTCGAACGCGCGGAACATGCGGTAGCCGCTCAGCAACGGGACCAGCTGTTCGCGCATCGCGTGGGCATCGCCCGAAAGCAGCATCCACAGGTCCTGCACGGCCGGGCCGTTGCAGGCGTCGTCGAGGTCGACCACGTGGGGTCCCTCGTCACGCCACATGATGTTGCCCGGATGGAAGTCACCGTGCAGCCGCAGCGTGCTGGCGCGCTGTTCGGTAAAGGCGCGGTCGGCACAAGCCAGGGCGGCATCGCACCACGAGGTCCACGACGGGAGTTCGGCGTCGGTGACGAAGTTGCCGTCGAGCAGGCGCTGTCGCGCCGCATGCCCGAACCAGGCGGGCGACATGCTCGGCCGATGCTTGAAACCGCGCTGGGCGCCGACGGCATGCAGGCGGCCGAGAAAACGGCCCAGCCACTCCAGTGTGTGCGGGTCCTCCAGTTCGGGCGAGCGCCCGGCGTGCCGGGCGGCCACCGCAACGCGGTAGGCTGCCAGCGAGCCACGGCCGCGTGCCAGCGTCGGCGGCTTGCCGATCAACGCCAGGCCGCCGTCGCTGCATGCCAGGATCTCGGGGGCGACCACCGGCACGTCGGCGTCGACCAGCTCGCGTGCGAACGCATGCTCTTCCAGGATGGCCGCATCGCTCCAGCGGGCGGGGCGGTAGACCTTGGCGACCACCACCCGTCCGTCTTCCAGGAACACCTGGAAGACACGGTTTTCGTAGGAGTTGAGTTGCAGAAGCCGCCCGTCGCCGCGCAGCCCCAGGCCGTCGAGCAGATCCAGCACGCAGTCGGGATCAAGCCCGGCGTAAGGGGTACGGGCAGGTCGTGCGTCAGGGTCCACCGTCATCGGCGGATCCTACGCGCGCCGGTGCTGGCCTCTTCGGCACCAGCGCGGTTCAGTGGTGGGTGCCGGTGCTCGGGTAGCGCGACTGGCCGTCGACGATCACGCCGGACAGGTCGTCCGGCAGGGCGTCTCCGAAAGCCGCACTCGCCGCCGCTTCGCTGCTTTCGAAGCGCGGCGCGTCGTATGGCAGCGCCTCGCCGGTGAGGCTGTTGTCCACACGGTTGTCGGGTGCGAAGAACGAGTCCTGGAAGAAGCTCGAGTCGTTCCAGAGCGTGTTGCGTTCGCGCCGGCGCGGCGTGGCGTCCTCACGCGAACGCGGACGGGACGGGGCGGGCTGCGGGCCGCGTGACGACGCCGCGCTCTGCGGGACCAGCAACTGCAGTTCGGCCACCGACGGCAGGTGATCGACCGGGCATCGCAGGTAACGCACGCGGCACGCACCGAGCACGGATTGCTTGATCTGCAGCACGCGCCGGGAGTTGCCGCGGTCGGTGTCGAGGTCGATGGCGGCAAGGACCCGCCCGTTGGCGCTGCAGATCGCGAACGTGACGTGGATCGAACCGAGCAACTCGTACCAGAAGCGCACCTCCTGCGGATCGTTCGGCTGGCAAAAGCGCACCAGTGGCAGCTTGGACAACACGATGTGGTGCGGGAGCGCCT
>JAABTC010000273.1 GCA_011390055.1 Burkholderiales bacterium
GTAGTCTTTCGCATGGCGCTTGTCGCCCGACACCACCATCCACCCGGCCCGGTAGCCGCAGGAGCGGTAGTTCTTGGACAGACCGTTGAAGGTGACGAAGAGCACGTCGTCGGCAAGCGACGCAATGCTGGTGTGCGTGTGGCCGTCGTACAGGGTCTTGTCGTAGATCTCGTCGGCGAACACGATCAGCTGGTGCTGCCGCGCGATTTCGACCAGACCGCGCAGCAGGTCGTCGGGGTAGAGCGCGCCGGTCGGGTTGTTCGGGTTGATGACGACGATGGCCTTCGTGTTCGGCGTGACCTTGCTGCGGATGTCGTCGAGGTCGGGCAGCCACCCCGAACCCTCGTCGCAGCGGTAGTGCACCGGCGTGCCACCCGAGAGCGACACCACCGCGGTGTAGAGCGGGTAGTCGGGCGACGGGATCAGCACTTCGTCACCGGCATCGAGCAGCGCGTTCATGCTCATCGCGATCAGCTCGGAAGCACCGTTGCCGAGGTAGACGTCGTCGACGGACACGCCGGCGACCTGCTTTTCCTGGGTGTAGTGCACCACCGCCTTGCGCGGCGCGAACAGGCCCTTGCTGTCGGTGTAGCCGGCCGCATGCGGCACGTTCCGGATCATGTCCTGCACGATCTCGTCGGGTGGTTCCAAGCCGAAGGCGGCGATGTTGCCGATGTTCAACTTGATGATCTTGTGGCCCTCCTCCTCCATCTGCCGGGCCTTGTCGAGCACCGGGCCGCGGATGTCGTAGCCGACGTTGGCGAGCTTCGCGGACTTGGTGATGGGTTTCAAGGGCGTGCGCAGTGGGTGGGGTCACTAGAATTATCGCCGCATGAAGTTTCAACCTGACAGCCTGGCCGGCACCAACACCGTCTCCCGCCACGAGCCTGGCGCGGTGTGGGTCAACGGCACGCGCTGGGATTCGAGCCTGCTGCTGCCCTGGCGCGGCGCCGTGCAGGCCTGGGCACCCAGGTCCGCGGCCGACCTGACCGCGGCCCACTTCGACGCGCTGCTCGCGCTCAAGCCGGAGCTTGTGATCTTCGGCAGCGGCTCTCGCCTGCGCTTCGTCTCGGCGGCACTCTACCGGGCCTTGATCGAGGCCCGCGTCGGCATGGAAACCATGGACACCGCAGCGGCCTGCAGGACCTACAACGTGCTGGCCAGCGAAGGGCGTTCCGTGGTGGCAGCGCTGCTGGTTTCGCCAGACGGGTGACCGCAAGGGCCATGCCAGGGGCCCTTATAATCGCAGACTGCGCCTGCCAAGACAGGCCCCTACGCCACCCGACGCCCCCATGACGCCAGCCCTTAACAAAGCCCTGCCGGAATTTGAAGCGCTCGCCACCAGCGGCGTGAAGATCACGCCCGAAACCTTCCACCGACAAGCGGTGGTGCTGTATTTCTACCCCAAGGACAATACACCCGGGTGCACCACCGAGGCGATGCAATTCCGCGATCGCCACAAGGAATTCGTCAAGGCCGGCGCACTGCTGCTCGGCGTGTCGCGCGACAACATGGCCTCGCACGAGAAGTTCAAGCAGAACCTCGAGTTGCCGTTCGAGCTGATCGCCGACACCGAAGAGAAGCTCTGCCACATGTTCGGCGTGGTCAAGAACAAGATCATGTACGGCAAGAAGGTCAAGGGCATCGAGCGCAGCACCTTCCTGATCGACAGCGAAGGCGTGTTGCGCGGCGAATGGCGCGGCATCAAGGTCGCCAGCCATGTCGACGAGGTGCTGAAGGCCGTGAAGATGTTGAAGAAGGCCGCCTGACCACCCGAAACCCCGCTCTGGCGCGCCGGCATAATGGCGCATGCCCTTGAGACGCGCTGACCTTCACACGATCCAAGCCGCACCGTCCACCGTGCGGCTTTTTTCATTCTGAACATCCTCGAGCCCATGCCCCTGCCCAAACCCCCCGCACGCAAAGCCAGCCTGCTCGCCCCCGCCGACTACGAAGCCCAGGCGGCGCCCCGCACGCCGGCGCGCAGCAGCAAAGTACAGGACGCGGCTGCCCCGGCCAACGCCGTGCTCGACCTGTTCGACCACAGCGCCCAGACGGTGCCTGCACCACCGCTGGCCCCGCCGGCAGCCCCGCCGACCCGCACCGCCGCCGCGACGCCCGCAGCGGCGAGCCAGGCGCGCGCGCGCAAGCCTCGCCACACCGGCCCGCCCAAGCTCTTCGTGCTCGACACCAACGTGCTGATGCACGACCCGACCTGCCTGTTCCGCTTCGAGGAGCACGACGTCTACCTGCCGATGATCACGCTCGAAGAATTGGACGGTCACAAGAAGGGCATGAGCGAGGTCTCGCGCAACGTGCGCCAGGTCAGCCGCGAGCTCGACGTGCTGGCCGCCGACGGCTTCAGCGACCCGAAGGAAGGCATCGCACTGGCCAAGTCGGGTCACCGCGAAGCCGGCGGCAAGCTGTTCTTCCAGACCACGCTGGTCGACATCAAGCTGCCGGCCGGCCTGCCACAGGGCAAGGCCGACAACCAGATCCTGGGCGTCGTGATCGGTCTGCGCGAACAGCTGCCGGGCCGCGAGGTGGTGTTGGTGTCCAAGGACATCAACATGCGCATCAAGGCACGCGCGCTCGGCTTGGCCGCCGAAGACTACTTCAACGACAAGACCCTCGAAGACGGCGACCTGCTCTACACCGGCGTGCTGCCGCTGCCGGCCGACTTCTGGGAGCGCCACGGCAAGACCATGGAGAGCTGGCAGCAGAGCGGTCACACCTACTACCGCATCGCCGGGCCGATGGTGCCGGTGTTGATGGTCAACCAGTTCGTCTACCTCGAGACACCCGGCGCCGCGCCGCTGTACGCGCGCGTCACCGAAATCACCGGCAAGACCGCGGTGCTGAAGACGCTCAAGGAGTACACCCACCAGAAGAACGCCGTCTGGGGCGTCACCGCTCGCAACCGCGAGCAGAACTTCGCGCTCAACCTGCTGATGGATCCGGAGTGCGACTTCATCACCCTCACCGGCACGGCAGGCACCGGCAAGACGCTGATGACACTGGCTGCCGGCTTGGCGCAGGTGATGGACGACCGCCGCTACAGCGAAATCATCGTGACGCGCGTGACGGTGCCGGTTGGCGAGGACATTGGCTTCTTGCCCGGCACCGAGGAGGAAAAGATGGGCCCGTGGATGGGCGCGCTCGACGACAACCTCGAGGTGCTGTCGCGCAGCGACTCCGGCGCCGGCGAATGGGGCCGTGCCGCGACCAACGACCTGGTGCGCAGCAAGATCAAGATCAAGAGTCTGAACTTCATGCGCGGGCGCACCTTCCTGAACAAGTTCGTGCTGATCGACGAGGCGCAGAACCTGACGCCCAAGCAGATGAAGACCTTGATCACGCGCGCCGGCC
>JAABTC010000274.1 GCA_011390055.1 Burkholderiales bacterium
TCTTCGACTCGATCGCGATGCGTCCACCGGGCGAGCCGAGCAGCAGCGGCTGGCCCACGGCGCCGCCGCTCTGCTTGCGGGTGCGAAACAGCGGCACATGCAGAGTCGTCTGCGAAACCGGCGCAGGCGCGCGCGTTTCGAAGCCGAGGCCGAGGCCGATGCGCAGCGCATCGGCGTGCGCATCGTCGACGGTGAGCGAGGCGGTCAGGCCGATCTCGTCGACCTGGATGATCGGCAACCACGTCACGCCGCTGCGGACATCGCGCTCCTCGCCGCCGAGCGCCTCATCGACGAAGGCCATCAAGGCCTCGCGCTGCGCCGGGTTGGCGAGCATCTCGACAAGGTAGGTGTCCGGGTGCGCGAGCCAGTCGGCGTTCGGCTCGCCGTCGATGAACAGGCCCAGGGCCTCGGCGAGGTTGCCGAGGGCACCGAGGTCGTCGCGGGCGAGCGTCATCGCGCAGCCCGTCGGCGGGCGGGCTGGGGCTGCGCGACAGCGCGGGGCCGCGCGGGCGGCGGCACGGCGCCAGACTCGATCTTTGTCGTCGGCTTCAGCCCGCTGCCGCCGGCGAAGCGGTGGCGCGCCATCGGCTGCAGCACGAGGCCGTTCGTGGAGGCGACCATCTCCGCCGGCACGAGCACGTTGCCGCGTGTGTCCTTGCCGGCGGCGGCGGCCAGCCCGGCGACCATGCCGAGCACCGCTTCCCAGGCGAAGGCGACGAGGTTGTCGCCCCAGGTCGCCACCACGATCGCCGGCCCGCTCGGGCGGCGCTGCGCGGCGGCGTAGAGGCCGGCGGGCCGATTGGCGCTGCCGGTGGCGAACAACACCTCGACGAGCGCGTCGCCGGTCTGGTCGCAGCGCACGGGGATGCGCACCGTGATCGTGCCCTCGCCGAAGCGCAGATCCACGCGCGCGATCAGCACCGCGAGCGCGTTGTCGCCGTCGACCCACAGCACCTGCGGGTGCTGCTCGCCGCTGCCCGGGCGCACGAAGCCCGAGGCGCGGCGCGCCGCCACACGCAGCAGTCCGACGGCAGACCTGGGATCGACGCGAACCGTCTTGCCGAGCTCGCCGGACGCCGCGCGTGGCGCCAGCGCGGTGCGCTCGGCAGCGCTTCGTTGCCCGGCGATGTAGCGGCGGTACTCGGGTGCGATGCCGTCGGCGTCTTCAGTCTCGTCTGCCGCGGCCGCACCCGCGGCGTGCGCGGGGGCACTCGGTCGCTTGCCGGAGTTGCGAACAGCCATGCGTGCCTCGCGGTGCTGCGCGTGACGTCCTCAGTCGTTGGGCATGGGCGCCGGGCTCGGGCGGGCGAACGTGCGCCGGACGAGCTGCAGCGCAGCGTCGAACACGAACCATGTCACCAGGAAAGCCGCGCACTCGAGCGTAAAGCTCTTGAATTTGTAGAGTGTCTCGGCAACGAGCCATGCGGCGAGCAGGACGGGCAGCTGTTGGGCGAGCAGATGGCGCCACGGCAGCAGACGAAACAGCGTGTACATGGTTCGTCTCCTTGTTACGACGGGCGCTACGCGGCGGACGGGCATACGCTGCTTCTCGGGCGGCCGATTATGCCGATGGGGCAGCGCACGGATATCCCTAGTCTGGCGACCGCTTGTCGTGCTCAAGCTCCCCAGCGAGAGCTACGTCGACAGTTGCTCGGAGTGCATCGCTGCTTCATCGGGCACCGCGGGCGAGCGCTGCTCCAGCAGCGACGTAGCTGCAGGCCGCCCTCTTCCAGAGTCAATCGGTAGATGGCCCGTTGACCGGCAGGGCACTGTTACTCGTCGCCCCGCGCGATGTAGATGAAGTCGGACTTGTCGAAGCGCCCTTCGCCGTGCCAAACCCAAGCCAGACCTCTGGGTCGGATCGCATCTTCAATCGACTCAGGTTTCCAGGCGAGCTTGAGCTACAGCTTCCGCTGAGGGTCTTCAAGCGCCCCGCACGTTCACATACAACGCATACAGCGAATGGCTGCTGGCCATGAACAGCCGGTTCATCTTGGCGCCGCCGAAGCACAGGTTGGCGCAGCGCTCGGGCAGGTGGATGTGGCCGAGCGCGCGGCCGCTGGCTTCGACGACGCGCACGCCGTCCAGTTCGGCCGAGGGCTTGCCGCCCTTGGCGCCGGTGCTGCCGTAGCCGCACCAGATGTTGCCCTGCACGTCGACCGCGATGCCGTCGAGCGCGCCACCATCGGCGGCATCGATCACCAGTCGCTTGTGTGTCAGCGCGCCGTCGGCGCCAACCCGGTAGGCCCACAGCTTGCGGTGCGGCTCGGCGCGGCTTTCGACGACGTAGAGCTCGGAAGCATCGGGCGAGAACGCCAGCCCGTTCGGGCCTTTCAGGTCGTCGACGACGCGTTGCAGCGGCCCGCCATCGGCCGGCAGGCGGTAGACCGCATGCGGCAGCTCCTGCGCCGCGGGCTCGCCTTCCCAATGGCCGGCAATGCCGAAGCTCGGGTCGGTGAACCAGATCGCGCCATCCTGCGCGCAGACGATGTCGTTCGGTGAGTTCAACCGCTTGCCGTCGTAGCGGTCGGCCAGCACCGTGATGCGGCCGTCGTACTCGGTGCGGGTGATGCGCCGCGTCAGGTGCTCGCAGCCGACGAGGCGGCCCTGCCGGTCCCGGGTGTGTCCGTTGGCGTTGTCGGCGGGGCTGCGGAACACGCTGGTGGCGCCCGAGGCGTCGTCCCAGCGCAGGATGCGGTTGTTCGGGATGTCCGAGAACAGCAGGTAGCGGCCATCGCCGAACCACACCGGCCCTTCGGCCCAACGGGCGCCGGTGTAGAGCTGCTCGACGCTGGCGCTGTACAGGCGCAACGACAGAAAGGCCTCGTCGAGCACCTCGACCGACGGGTCGGGATAACGCAGGTTCGCGGCGAAGCTCATGGCGGCATTCCGGGTGAAGAGGCGGTCAGGTTGAAAGGCGCGTCGGCGCCGAGCGCCACGCTGCGGCCGCTGCGCGCCGATGCCATGATGGCCTCGATCAAGCGCTGCACGGCCAAGGCCGAACGGCCGCTCACGGCGGGTTCGGCGCCGCGCCGAACGGCGTCCAGGAAGTTCTGCAGGACCGCGCGGTGCGCCGCGTGGTCGAAGGCCATCGGGTCGGCCCCGCCGCCCGAACCCTGGGCTGCGCCGACCTGCACACGCTGGCCGTTGCTGAACTGCACTTGCAGCTCGCCCGCCTCGAGGGTGGCCGTGCCCAGGCTGCCATTGAGCTCGATCCGCTCGGCGAAGCCTGGGTAGGCCGCGGTGGTGGCCTGCACCACACCGATCACCCCGCCCGGAAAGTGCAGCAGCGCCGCGGCGGTGTCTTCGCACTCCATGCGGTGGACGGCGCTCGTCGTGGCCAGGCCGGTCACGCGGTCGGGCAG
>JAABTC010000275.1 GCA_011390055.1 Burkholderiales bacterium
AGCCCGAGCGACCCGAGCGGGCCCGAACGCGACAGCAGCAGGTACACCGCGAGCCCGACGACCACCGGTGGCAGCGCGAGCAGGGTGTTCAGCGCGGTCACGATCGCGCGTTGGCCCGCAAAGCGCGCCACCGCAAGCCAGGCCCCGAAAGCCACGCCGAACACCGCCGCCAGCAGGCAGGCCGCCCCGCTGACCGTCAGCGACAGCAGCAGCACCTCGACCAGGCGCACGTCGGCCGTGGCCAGCAGGCCGAATGCCGCGCGCAGGCTGTCGCCGAAACCTCCTTGCATCCGCAGTCGCTCAAGTCATCGAGGCCACCATTGTTGACGACGCGCGCCGCCGGCCGGGCGGCCTGTGGCACAGTCAGCGACGCCCTTCCCTGCCTCGCCTTCGCACCCGCCCGATGCCGCTCGTCCCCCCGCTGCCCTTCGATCACGATCCGCAAGTCGTCACCTTGGCCGCGTTTTTCAACACCACGCTCGGGTTTGCGCCCAACAGCGTCTTGACGATGATGCACAGGCCTGCGCTGGCGCGCGCCTTCACCGAGCTCAACCGCGCGGTGATGGAGAACCGGGGCCGCTTGTCGAGCGAGCTGAAGCGCCTGGTGGGCCATGTCGCCAGCCGCGTGGCCGGCTGCCGCTACTGCGAAGCGCACACCGCGCGCGCTGCGGCGCGCTTTGGCGCCGAGGAAGGGGCCGATGCGCGCCGTCTCGCGCAGGTCTGGGCGTTCCGCGACAGCGACCTCTTCTCGCCGGCCGAAAAAGCGGCGCTCGAATTCGCCTGTGCCGCCGCCAGCGTACCGGGCAGCGTCGACAGCGCCATCGCCACCGAACTGCGCCGCCACTGGGACGACGGCGAGATCGTCGAGCTCACCGGCGTGGTGGCGCTGTTCGGCTTTCTCAACCGCTGGAACGATGCGATGGCCACCGAGCTGGAAGCGCCGGCCGCTGCAGATGGTCAGCGCTGGCTGGCTCCACAGGGCTGGGCGGCGGGCAAGCATTCGGCGGTTGCCCGGGCCGGGGAGGCCTGACGATGGCCCTCAAAGCCACCATCTTCAAGGCGCAACTGCAGATCGCCGACATGGACCGCGGCATTTACGGCGACCATGCGCTGACGCTGGCGCAGCACCCCTCCGAAACGGCCGAACGCATGATGGTGCGGCTGCTGGCCTATGCGCTGCACGTGCCGGCCGACAACTACCGCGGCGACCTGGTCTTCGCGCGCGGCCTGGCCGACACCGACGAACCCGACCTGTGGCAGCTCGACCTGTCGGGCCAGCTGGTGCACTGGATCGAGGTCGGCCAGCCCGACGAACGGCGCATGCTGCGGGCGGCCTCGCGCGCCGAGCAGGCCACCTTCATCTCCTACAGCGCGAGCACGCCGATCTGGTGGGCTGGCGTGAAGAACAAGCTGACGCGCACCGAACGCCTGGCGGTCTGGCAACTGCCCGCCGAACAGAGCGCCGCGCTGGCCCTGCTGGCCCAGCGCTCGATGCAGATCCAGGTGACCGTGCAGGACGGGCTGGTGTGGTTCAACGATGGGCAGCGTTCGGTGGAGCTGGGGCTGCAGCCGCTGCTGGATTGAGCTGCCGAAGTCAAAGCCACAGCACAGCGCAGCCTTGCCAAAGTCGCAATAATCTTTGAGCACCTGCCCACGTGAAGGAATGATCACTTGTCCACGCCGCACCGCATCACCCACAACACCGCTTCCTCGCGTTTCGAGGCCACGGTCGACGGCCATCTTTGCGTGGCCGACTACCGCTTGAGCGGCAAGCTGATGGCCATGACGCACACCCTCGTGCCGTCGGCGCTCGAAGGGCGCGGTATCGCTGCGGCACTGGTGACCGAGGCCCTGGCGCATGCGCGGCGCCAAGGCTGGCGCGTTCGTCCCGACTGCAGCTACGTCGAGAGCTACATGCAGCGCCATCCCGAAACCCGCGATCTGCTGGCGGCCTGACCCACCCGAGAGGGCCGCTGCATGCACCCCGATGCCCAGGCCGTGCTCGACTTCTGGTTCGGCCCGCCGGACGACCCCGGCCACCGCGGCGCGCGGCCCGCCTGGTTCCGCAAGGATCCGGCCTTCGACGCGCAGATCGCCGAGCGCTTCGGCCCGCTGATCGAGCGCGCGCTGGCCGGCGCGCTGGATGCGTGGGGCCGTGAGCCCGGCGCAGACGAAGGCGAACTTGCACGCGCCGCCCTGGCGCGCGTGATCGTGCTGGACCAGTTCACGCGCAACAGCTTTCGCGACACGGCGCGCGCCTTCACCGGCGATGCGATGGCCCTGCAAGGCGCACGCGCCTTGGTCGCCTCGGGCCTGGACCGCACGCTCACCGGCGTGCAGCGCCAGTTCGTCTACCTGCCCTTCGAGCATGCGGAAGACCTGGCGCACCAGCGCACCGCGCTGCAGCTGTTCGAGCAGCTTGCACGCGACGAACCGGCGTTGGCGGGCCTGCATGGGTGGGCGCAAAAGCACCATGACATCGTGGCGCGCTTTGGCCGGTTCCCGCACCGCAACGCAGTGCTCGGCCGTGCATCGACCGCCGCAGAGGCGGCCTTCCTGCTGGAGCCTGGCTCGGGCTTCTGAGGCGCCTGGGCGTCAGCGCGACTGCGACCGGTCGCGCTGCGCCTCTTCCTGCTGGCGCATCTTGACGCACTCGGCGTGGCCCTTGAAGGCCGGCTCTTCACACTCGCGCTTGATGCAGATCAGCAGCGACAGGAAGTTGCGGTCGCCGCAACGCTCGCGCGGCCCGATCGAGGCCGCCGCCGACGTGAGGCCGGCCACGGCGGGCTCCGTCGCGGGTCTCGGGCGCGGTGCCGGCGTCGATTCGACCGGCTTGACGCCTTGCGCCACCGTGGCAGTCGTCACCGGCGTGGTCGTGACGGCGCCCGTGGGCGCCGGCGGCGGCACCGCCGAGCCCACCGACCGCGCCGCCGGAGGGCGTGCCGGCAGCACCGACAGCACGGTCTCGGCGCCGTCCGCATCTGCGCTGCGCGGGACGGGTGGCGCCGACGCGGCGGCCGCCGTCGTGGCCAGCGGCACCGCGACCGGGGTGGCAACGGGCGCTTCGACCGGCCTCACGGCGGCGGGCGTTGCGCTGTTGGCTGGCAGCGCGGCGGCCTGCGGCGAGCTGCCGCTGGGCGTGGCGAACCACCACCAGGCCACGCCGTTCAACATCAACAGCCCACCCAGCAAAACGCCCAGCGCCAGATGGCGCTGGCGCACACGCAGTGGGGCGGGCAGCGGTGCCGCCGACGCTTCGGTTGCCGGTGCGGCCGTGGTGGGCCCGGCCGATGCAGGCCAGGGCGGGTGGGTCGAAGGCGGCGTCGTGGCGGCCGGCGGGGACGTCGGCGGACCG
>JAABTC010000276.1 GCA_011390055.1 Burkholderiales bacterium
GATCGTGCTGGTGCTCTTGATGCTGGCCGGCGCGCTGATCCGCCACAGCTTCGTTGCCCGCCACAAGGCGCATGTGGAGAAGCGTCGCGCGCCGTGGGAACACGCCGTCGTCGGCACCCTGGTGCTGGTCGGCCTGGCGGTCTGGCTCGCGCCGCCGCCGCCGAGCGCCGCGCAAGTCGCCGCCGCCAAGGCCCAGGCGGCGCAACCGGCCGGCTATGCCCAGGTGCGTGCAGTGATCGAGCAGCGCTGCGCGATGTGCCACAACGCCGCGCTGCAGCAGAAGAACGTCGCGCTGCACACGCCCGAGCTGCTCAAACAGCACGCGCAGGCCGTCTATCAACAGGCCAGCGTGCTCAAGCTGATGCCGCTGAGCAACGCGACCCAGATGACCGACGACGAACGCGCGCTGATCAAGCGCTGGTTCGAAGCCGGCGCGCCCGTGAATTGATGAAGCGGCAGCGCGCCCCGGACCTTCCCCATTCAACCTCAAGAAAGCCATCACCATGTACACCGGCTCACGCACGCCTTCGCGCCGCCAGATTGTCGCGGCATTGGGCTACTCTTCGGCGGCAGCCCTGATCGGCCTGCCCCGATTCGCCATCGGCGCTGCGGCACCAACGGTGGGCGCCTTGTTCGCCGGCCGCGTCGACGATCGCGGCTTCATGGAGGCCGGCTGGCGCGGCCTGGAGCGAGCGCGCATCGAACTCGGTGCCAAGACGAATTTCATCGACAACGTTCAACCGCGCCAGGAACTGCTGGCGGCAGCGCTGACACGCCTTGCCGAATCGGGCGTCGACCTCGTGATTGCCCATGGCGGGCAGAACAACGAGGCGGCGCAGGAGGTGGCCCAGCGCTTTCCGAAAATCAAGTTTGTCGTCACGCAAGGCAGCGTCGTCGGGAGCAACCTCGCCAGCTACGACGTGCTGCAGGAGGAGTCCGCCTATCTGGCCGGAGTGCTGGCGGCCAAGGTGACTCGCACCGGTACCGTGGGCCACATGTCAGGCATTCGCGTGCGCCCAGGCCTGAAGGGCCGCGCCGGCTACGCCGCCGGCGTGCGCGCGACGAACCCTGACGTCAAGCTGCTCACCAACTTCTCCGGCAACCAGGACGACAACGCCTTGTCCAAGCGCGTGGCACTGGCCGAGATTGCTGCCGGCGCCGACGTGATCTTCACGATGCTCAACGCCGGCCGCGATGGTGTGACCGAAGCCTGCCGTGAGAAGGGCGCGCGCCAGATCGGCAATGTGATCGACTGGGTCAAGGTCGATCCGGCGGTGTTCGTGGCCTCCGCGATCGCCGACGTCAGTATCGGCGTCTTCAATGCCGTACGCGACTTGCGCGAGGACGCATTCAAGCCAGGGATCGTGCGCAAGGTCGGTGTGGCCGATGCCGCCGCCGTGCGGCTTTCGATGGGCGACAACGTGCCGGCCGACGTGAAAGCCTGGATTCAATCGACTGCCGCCGCCATCGCATCCGGCCGCGTCGTCGTTCCCGAGGCGTTTGACGGTCCTGAGTTTCCGACCCCCGTCTGACGCGGCATTGCTGAAGATTCGCGACCCTTCATCCCCAAGGAACAGATGATGAACAACACAGCAGTCCACCCGGTGGACGAAGTCCTTCCCGCGCCGCGTCTGGCCGCGCTGGGCCTGCAGCATGTGCTGGTGATGTATGCCGGCGCGATCGCGGTGCCGCTGATCGTCGGGCGCGCGCTCAAGCTCACCCCCGAGCAGGTGGCGCTGCTGATCAGCGCCGATCTGTTCTGTTGCGGCATCGTCACGCTGATCCAGTCGCTCGGCTTCACCAAGTGGTTCGGCATCAAGCTGCCGGTGATGATGGGCGTGACCTTCGCCGCCGTCGGCCCGATGGTGGCGTTCGCCAATGCGATGCCGGGTGTCGATGGCGCGCGCGCGATCTTCGGCGCCATCATCGGCGCAGGCATCATCTCGATGATCATCGCGCCCATCGTCAGCAAGCTGCTGCGCTTCTTCCCGCCGGTGGTTACCGGCACCATCATCGCCATCATCGGCATCAGCCTGATGCGCGTGGGCGTGGGCTGGGCGATGGGCGGGCCGGCGCCGCTGGCTCAGAACGTCGACGTGCCCAAGCTGGTGGCGATGGTCGACGGTGCGAAGGCCGCGGCCGCCGCGGCCAGCGCGCCGGTGAGGCTGGCCGGCCCGATCCCGATGGTCGACAACCCGAATTACGGCGCGCTCGACAACATGGCCGTCGCCGGCGCGGTGCTGATCTTCATCCTGCTGCTGGTGAAGTACGCCAAAGGCTTCGTCGCCAACATCTCGGTGCTGCTGGGCATCGTCGCCGGCTGTGCGATCGCCATCGCGATGGGCAAGATGAACTTCGACAAGGTCGGCAAGGCGCACTGGTTCGACGTGGTCACGCCGTTCGCCTTCGGCATGCCGACCTTCGACATCGTGATGATCCTGACGATGACGCTGGTGATGATCGTCGTCATGATCGAATCCACCGGCATGTTCCTCGCGCTGTCGGACCTCACCGGCAAGAAGATCTCCCAGCCCGAACTCGCCGCGGGCCTGCGCACCGACGGCCTGGGCACGCTGATCGGCGGCGTCTTCAACACCTTCCCGTACACCAGCTTCTCGCAGAACGTGGGGCTGGTGGGCGTCACCGGCGTCAAGAGCCGCTGGGTCTGCGTGGCCGGCGGCGTGATCATGATCGTGCTCGGCCTGCTGCCGAAGATGGCGGCCTTCGTCGAGAGCATCCCCACCTTCGTGCTCGGCGGCGCGGGCCTGGTGATGTTCGGCATGGTCGCAGCCACCGGCATTCGCATCCTCAGCACGGTCGACTACAAGGGCAACCGCAACAACCTCTACATCGTCGCGCTGTCGATCGGCTTCGGCCTGATCCCGCTGGTGGCGCCGCGCTGGACGCAGCAGATGGCGCATGGCCTGCACCCGCTGCTTGAGTCCGGCATCCTGCTGACGGCGGTCGCCGCAGTCGTGCTGAACATTTTCTTCAACGGCGCGCAAGGCGACGAGCGCGGCGCGATCGAAGCGGCCAAGACGGCCGAAGCGCATTGAATTCAACACAGATCAAGCCAACCATGAACAAGACTTCCCTTCTTTCGATCGCTGCTGCACTCGCCCTCGCCGGCGGTGCCGTGCAGGCGCAAAGCAACGTCACCGTCTTCGGCCTGATGGACTTGAGCGTCGCCCAGACCAAGGCCCCTGGCGGCGTGCGCAATCGCGACGTCGCCAGCGGCATGATGACCACCAGCCACTTCGGCCTGCGCGGCAGCGAAGACCTCGGCGGCGGCCTGTCGGCGGTGTTCCGGCTCGAGCATTTCCTGCGCGCAGACACCGGCGAGGCG
>JAABTC010000277.1 GCA_011390055.1 Burkholderiales bacterium
CAAGGTGGGTTGCGTCTTTCATGCCTGCCTTCGAGAGAGCACCATGTTCCGCCTGGTCACATTGAACCTGAACGGCATCCGTTCGGCTGCCAACAAGGGGCTCGTGGCCTGGGCCGAACAAATCGGCGCCGATTGTATGGGGGTGCAGGAGGTGAAATGCCAGGACCAGCACGTGGCCGGCTGCTTCGATCGGCTGGCCGGGATGCAGGGGCATTTCCACTTCGCGCAGAAGAAGGGCTACGCGGGCGTGGGCCTGTACACGCGCAGCACGCCGAGCGCCGTCATCCTGGGTTTCGAGCCGACCGAGTTCGACGCCGAGGGCCGCTACGTCGAAGCGCGTTACGACACGCCCGAGCGCAGGTTCAGCATCATCAGCTGCTACTTTCCGAGCGGCTCGTCGGGCGAAGACCGCCAGGCCGCGAAGTTCAGGTTTCTCGAGCGCATGTACCCGCACCTGCTGCGGCTGAAGGCCGAACGCGAGTTCATCCTGGTCGGTGACGTCAACATCGCCCACCATGCCATCGACTTGAAGAACTGGAAGGGCAACCAGAAGAACAGCGGCTTCCTGCCCGAGGAACGCGCCTGGATGACGCGCCTGCTCGACGAGGCCGGCCTGGTCGACGTGTTCCGCACGCTGAACCCGAAGCCCGACCAGTACACCTGGTGGAGCCAGCGCGGCCAGGCGTGGGCGAAGAATGTCGGCTGGCGCATCGACTACCACCTGGCCACACCGGCCATCGCCGAGACCGCGCGGCGCGAGCAGATCGTGCTGGCCCCGAAGCTGTCGGACCACGCGGCGCTGGTGATCGACTACGACCTGACGGTTTGATTGTTTTCCGGCCGTCCTGCGGTATCCACGGGCCACGCCATGGGCGAGAGGTTCAGCCGCCGCGCGGTTCGTTCGCCGTGCTGTTCGCAGGTTTCGTCTTCGCAGGCGGCGCGAAGCGCCGCGCCGGCTTGTCGGCCGCCGCATAGAGCGGCTGCACGCGCGGCAGCTTGGCCTGGATGTCCTGGATGCGGGTCGCGCCGCTGGGGTGGGTCGAGAGGAACTGCGGTGGTGCGCCCTTGGCCACCGCGATCATCTTCTGCCACAGCGTCACGCCGGCAGCGGGGTCGTAGCCAGCGCGCGCGGCGAGCTCCATGCCGACGATGTCGGCTTCGCTCTCGTCTTCGCGGCCGAACTTCAAGGTCAGCAGCTGGCCGCCCATGTTGAGCAACGTATCGCCGGCGCTTCCCAGACCCAGGAAGGCCGAGAGCACCGAAGCGCCAATGCGGGTGGCCGCCGTCTTGCCCATGCGCTCGCGAGCGTGTTCACGCAAGGCGTGCGCCACTTCGTGGCCCATGATTGCGGCCACCTCGTCGTCGCTCAACTGCAGCTGCGCCAGGATGCCGTGGAAAAACGCGATCTTGCCGCCGGGCATGCAGAAGGCGTTGATCTCCTTGCCGCCGAGCAGGTTCACCTCCCAGCGCCAGCCCTTGGCGCGCGGGTTCCAGGGCTCGGTGTGCGGCACGATGCGCTGGGCGATGGCGCGCAGGCGCTGCACCTGGGGATGGTTGTCGGGGCCGAGCGCGCGTTGTTCGGCCGCGCCCCGCATCATCTGCGCATACTGCTGCGCGGCGGCCTGCTCGACCTGCTCGGCCGGCACCAGCTTCGTGAAACGGCTCTCCTTGCCGACGTCGCCGCGCAAACCGGTGTCGGCGCCGGGCACCGGCTGCGAAGGCGGCACGGCCTGTTGCGCTGCGGCCGGCCACGACACCGACGCGCCGGCGGCCAGCACGGCCGCGCCGAACAGGCGCCGCGAGTGCATCGCACACGAGCAGCCCCCGGCGTGTGGCAACGCCAGCACTGCGTCCGTCCGGAACTCGTTCGACTTCATTCGCCCCACTCCCCGTCGCCTCAGGCTTCCAGCGCGCGCACGCTCGCTCGCATCCACCACAACATGACCAACGCCGGCAACGCCGCCACGGTGGACACGATGAAGAACGCCGGCCAGCCGATGCTCTCGGCCAGCACCCCCGCCAGCGGCCCGACCCAGACGCGCCCGACCGATGCGAATGCCGACAACAGCGCGAACTGCGTGGCCGTGAAGCGCTGGTTGCACAGGCTCATCAGAAACGCCAGGAAGGCAGCGGTTCCCATGCCGCCCGACAAATTCTCGAACGCGATCACCATCAGCAGGCCGCCGTCCACCGGCGTCGGGGCAGCGAGTTTGACCAGGGTCCAGTCGAACGCCGGGATCACCAGGCCCGGCATCAAGCCCTTGCCGCTCACCGCCAGCCACCAGAACCCGACGTTGCTGGCCATCTGGAAAATGCCGAACAGCATCAGCGCGCGCCACAGGCCGAGCTTGAGCATCAGCACGCCGCCCAGCAGCGCGCCGCCGATCGTCAGCCACAGGCCGATGATCTTGTTCACCACGCCGACCTCGGCCGGGCTGAAGGCCATGCTCTTGAGCAGGAACGGCGTCATCAGCGAGCCGGCGAAGGCGTCCCCGAGCTTGTAGAGCACGATGAAGAGCAGGAACGCCGCGGCGCCCGGCTGGCTGAAGTAGTTCGCCAGACCCGACAGCAGGGTTTCGAACCTGGCCCGGCGCGCGGCCCACGCGGCCAGCGGCAACGTGATGCCGATGCCCAGCAGCAGGGACACCAGGTCGGCCCAGCGCCCCTGCAGCGCCGGCGCGAGCGTGCTCCCTTGCCACAGCGGCGCCATCAGGCTGCGCACGGCAGGCGCCACGGCCTGGTCGGTGAACACGTAGCCGGCGATCACGGCCGCCACCACCGCGACGAAGCCGAGCAGGTCGTGGCGCACCGTGGCGCCGTCGGCCGGTGCGAAGTCGGGCGTGGTGAGCTTGGGCAGCAGGGTGGCCGAGACCGCGGCGGCCGCCACCATCAGCCCCGCCATCAAGCGGTACACGTCGGGCCAGCTCCAGCCGCCGCCTTGCTGCGCGTCGGTCCAGATCAGTGCGATGCCGCCCGAGAGGATCATCGCCAGCCGGTAGCCGGCCACGGCCAGCGAGGCACCCAGGCCGCGTTCGGCGGCGGGCAGCAAATCGGTGCGGTAAGCGTCGATCACGACGTCCTGCGAGGCCGACATGAAGGCGATGCACACGGCCAGCAGCGCGAAGGCCTGCGTCGCGCCCTTCGGCGACATGCCAGCCAGCAGGAACAGCAGCAAGGCCAGCAGCAGCTGTGTGGCCACCAGCCAGCCGCGGCGCCGGCCCAGCCAGGGCAGGTCGAACCGGTCCATCAGCGGCGCCCACAGGAACTTGAAGGTGTAGGGCAGGCCGACCAGGCTCAGGAACCCGATCGTCGCGACATCCAGGCCCTCGACCGAGAGCCAGGCCTG
>JAABTC010000278.1 GCA_011390055.1 Burkholderiales bacterium
GGCTTGTCGCCGGTGCGGTCGGTCATCTGGACGCCGTCGCGCAGCACCGCCAGCACGTGGCCACGTTCGACGCCGTCCTGCGCGCCGCGGTTGATCGAGACCACCTGGTTCTGGCCGGCGATCAAGGCTTCGCCGTACACCGCGACGATCTGCCCTGACAGCGGCTTGCTCGGCGCATGCGGCACGAAGTTGGTGTAGTCGCGCGCCGGCAGCGGGGCCAGGCGGTCGCCGATGCCCACTTCCTCTTTCACGCTCAACAGCTCGAACGTGGCGGGCACCGCCAGGTTGTCTTTGCCATCGACGGTCGCCGTGCTGCCACCTTCACGGGTGTACTCGGCCGTGCCGAGGAAGCGCGCCTCGTAGCCGATAATTTCCTTGGTGGTCGGGTCGCGCAACGGCACGGCCTGACGGAACACGCGCCAGTCGCGGCGGCCGTCGAGGGCTCCCAACACGTAAGCCTTGTCGCCGCGACCCATCATCACGCGGCCTTCGGGCGCAGCGACGACGCGCGGTGCGCGTGCGAGTTCGTCGGCATTGAAGATGACCGCCTCGTTCAGGAAGGGTGCGATCAGGTGCAAGGGCACGCTGGGCACGCCGCTGTCGCCGAGGGCCTCGCTGCGCACGCGCGGACTGAGCTTGACCGTGCCGTCGGGGCCGCCTTGGGCCATGCGCAGTCGGGCGCGGCCGTTGATCTTTTCGAGCACCAGCACCTGGCCGGGGTAGATCAGGTGCGGGTTGCGGATCTGCTCGAGGTTCATGCCCCACAGCTCCGGCCAGCGCCAGGGCGAGCGCAGGAACAGCTTGGAGATGTCCCACAACGTGTCGCCGCGCTTGACGGTGTGCGAGTCGGGCGCGTTGGGTGCGAGCTCGGACAAGGGGACGCCGGCCTGGGCCACTTGCTGCGCGGTGCCGCGCTGCTGCGGCGTCACCGGGTAGTTCACCGCTGCCGCGCTGCCCACGGCGAACAGCAGGATGCTGCCGAGGGCGGTGTGGACGGCGCGGCGGCGGGCTTGGCAACGGATCATGGACGAGGTCTCCCCGGGGCGCGGTCAACTCGGGACCGCGGTGAGAAAATGCGGCCTTCTCGGGCCGCTTTCGAGGTCTTTGAACAGCTTGCCTTCGGCCCCTCGGCCGGGCGGCGAAAATGCTCAGACGGTTTGGCAGATTCTGCCCCTAAACCCTTGATATCGCAATGAAAGTACCGCGCACAGCCGACTCGCGTGGCACCCTTCACGAACCCTGCGGATGCGCTTTGCGCAGTGTCGGCCGCGACCGCGCGGCATGTGCCGCAATTCACGAACCATGAGCCTGCTGAACATCCTCCGCTACCCCGATCCGCGTCTGCACACGGTGGCCAAGCCGGTGCACGAGGTCGACGAGCGCATCCGCACGCTGGTCGACGACATGCTCGCGACGATGTACGCCGCCGACGGCGTGGGGCTGGCGGCCACGCAGGTCGACGTGCACGAACAGGTCATCGTGCTCGACACCTCCGAATCGCGTGACCGGCCGCGCGTGCTGATCAACCCCGAGATCGTCGAGCGCAGCGACGAGACGGTGCTGGCCGAAGAGGGCTGCCTGTCGGTGCCGCTGGTGTACGACAAGGTGCCGCGCCACGCGCGCGTCACGGTACAGGCTCTCGGCCGCGACGGTGCGCTGCAGCGCTTCGACACCGAAGGGCTGGAAGCCGTGTGCGTGCAACACGAGATGGACCACCTGCGCGGCAAGGTCTTCGTCGAGTACCTGAGCAGCCTGAAACGCGACCGCATCAAGACCCGCATGCTGAAGAAGGCGCGCGAAGAAGCGACGCGCGTCTAGGAGCGGGCGAGTGTCGCTGCGCGTCGCATTCGCGGGCACGCCGCCCTTTGCCGCCCAGGCACTGGCGGCGTTGCACGCCGCGGGGCACGACGTGCCGTGCGTGCTGACGCAGCCGGACCGGCCAGCCGGGCGCGGCCTGCAGTTGCAGGCTTCGGCCGTCAAGCGCTGGGCGGTCGAGCACGGTTTGCCGGTGGCACAACCGCAGGGCCTGAAGCTCGATGGCCGGTACGCCACGGATGCGCAGGCCGCCCGCGCGACGCTGGCAGCGGCCGCACCCGACGTGCTGGTGGTGGCCGCCTACGGCCTGATCCTGCCGGCGTGGGTGCTCGAACTGCCGCGCCTGGGTTGCCTGAACATCCATGCGTCGCTGCTGCCGCGCTGGCGCGGCGCGGCCCCGGTGCAGCGCGCCATCGAGGCCGGCGACACCGAGACCGGCATCACGATCATGCAGATGGACGCCGGCCTCGACACCGGCGACATCTTGAGCACCATGCCACTTTCGATCCGGCCGGACGACTGCGCGGCCACCTTGCTCGAGCGCCTGACGACCTGCGGCGCCGCGGCGATCGTGCAGGCGCTGCGGCAGGCCGAGGACGGGACGCTGCAAGGCCACCCGCAACCGTCCGAAGGCGCCACCTACGCCCACAAGTTGAGCAAGGCCGAGGCTGCCATCGACTGGCGCCAGCCAGCCGCGGAGATCGAGCGGCGGGTGCGCGCATTCGATCCGCAGCCCGGCTGCCATCTGGTGCACGCCGACGAGACCCTGAAGCTGTGGCGCGCTGCGCTGCCAGGGCCGGCCACGCCTTGGCCCGATGGGAAGCGGCCTGTGGCCGGCATCCTTTGGCAGCACCACGGGCGCTGGTTTGCGCAGTGCGGCGACGCTCACGCGTTGGAGTTGATCGAGGTTCAGCGGCCGGGGGGTCGACGCATGCCGGCCTCGGGGCTCAGCGCGCACTGAGGGACGCGGGCCGCAGCCGATTCAAGTCCAGACCGGGGCCGGCCGATAAGCGGTAGACCCACCTCCTGCTTGTCCCTCGATGCTTCGCCCCGCCACCCTCGTCTTCCTGCTGCCGCTGCTGTTGCTGGCCGGCTGCCCGCTGGGCGGCGCCGACCCGGCCGAGGGCCTGGCACTGCGCCGCGAGGCCGAGGGCAAGGCCATCGGCGGCGCGTGTCGGCATGCCGGGCGTGCGATCGAGGACTGCTTCGCGCTCAACAAGCGGGCCGACAAGGCGGCGCTGTTCGCGGGCTGGCGCGAAATGAACGACTACATGCGCGAGAACAAGATCGACGCGGTGGTCCCCCAGGCGCCGACGCCCACCGAAGTTGCCGCCAAGGCGGACGAGCCGGCGCTTGCCGACCCCGCCGCGCGGCCTGCCTCCAAGCCCGCCAAGACGAAGAAGCAGGACTCCTGAGGCACAGGCCGCCGACGCCTGCGCCAGCGCAGGCTCCGACCGGCGGCGATAATGCAGGCGATGAACCGACCCGCGACGGCGCCCGTGCCGATCTGGCGCCAGCCGGCGTTTG
>JAABTC010000279.1 GCA_011390055.1 Burkholderiales bacterium
CGGTCATTGCGGATACTCCGGTGAAATGCGGAAACGGAAGATTATGTCATAGGGCCCGGGACACGGCCCCGGGCGAGGGTTTCAGCGGCCCTTGGTCAGTGGCAGGTTGGCCTGCTGCCAGGCGCCGATGCCGCCGTCGAGCCAATAGACCTTCTTGAAGCCGGCCTTCACCAGCTTCTTGGCCGCGTCGCTGGACGCGGTGCCGCTGCGGCAGGTCACCACCACCGGCAGTTCGCGGACCTTGGCCAGCAGCTTGCTCTCCGGGTCGAACTGGCTGGGGGCCACGTTTTTTGCGCCCGGGATATGGCCCTTCTCGAAGTCGGCGCTGGCACTCAGGTCCACCAGCAGCGCGTCCTCGCGGTTGATCAGCGCGGTCAGGCCGGCCGGATTGACCGACTTGAAGCCGCTGAACAGGCGGGCGACCTCGGTGTAAACCAGCGCCAGGGTCAGTCCCAGCAGGGCCAGGGACAGCAGCGCTTGTTCGCCAGCGAAGGCGAGCAGTGAATCGAGGGTCATGGAAATCTCGGATGGTGTTGCGGGCGGGCATTATCGGCGGCCCGGCCCGCTGAGCCAAGCACCAGCGGTTCAGGCCCGGGCTTTGTCCCCGGCTGCCACGGCCTGCGCGGCCCATTCCAGGGCCGTATCGAAGCCGTCGGCCATGCCCAGCAGGTTGGGTTCGTCCCCGAGGCCCTGGCTGATCAGCAGCGCGTGCGGCTGGGGCTGCACGCCCGACAGGATCACCTGGGTGCCGTGCCGCGCGCAGCGCGACAGGAACTGGCGCAGGGCGTAGGCGCCGGACGCGTCGATCATCGGCACCAGGCGCAGGCGCAGGATGAACACCTTGGGCGGCACCGGAAACTGGTCGAGCACTTCATCGAGCCGGTTGGCCACCGCGAAAAACAGCGGCCCCGAAATCCGGAAGGCGGCCACACCCGGGGGCAGCCGGTCGCGCTGGTCGGGTTCCTCGCCGTCATCGGTGTCGCTAAGTTCGTCCTGCCCTTCGCTGACATTGCTGACCGACACCACCTCGCTCATGCGGTGCATGAACAGGAACGCCGCCAGCACCACGCCCACTTCAATGGCCACCGTCAGGTCGAAGGCGACCGTCAGCCCGAAAGTTACGAGCAATACCAATCTGTCGCCCCAATGGCCGCGCAACAGGTGCTTGAACTGTTCGATCTCACTCATGTTCCAGGCCACCACCACCAGCACGGCGGCCAGCGCCGCCAGCGGCACGTAGGCCATCAGGGGCGCGGCCACCAGCATGAACAACAACAGGAACAAGGCATGCGCCATGCCGGCGACCGGACTGCGCGCGCCGGCGCGAATATTGGTCGCGGTGCGCGCGATGGCGCCGGTGGCCGGCAATCCGCCGAACAGGGCGGATGCGCAATTGGCCACGCCCTGCGCCACCAGTTCGCCATTGGACCGGTGCCGGCCGCCGGTCATACCGTCGGCCACCACCGCCGACAACAGCGACTCGACGCCGCCAAGGAAGGCCATCGTCAGCGCCGCCGGCAACATCTCGCCGGTGCGCTCGAAGGGAATGTGCGGGAACTCGAAGTCCGGCAAGGCCGCGGGAATGGCGCCAAACACAGATCCGATCGTCGGCGCCGAATGCGCGAACGAAGCATCGGCCAGCAGCACGCTCGCCAGCGACCCGAGCACCACCGCGATCAGGAAGCCCGGCCACAGCGGCCGCCAGCGACGCACGCCGATGATCACCGCCAGGCAACCCAGCGCCATCGCCACGCTGGCGGGATTGATGCTGTCCATGTGCGCGGCATACGCCTGCCACTTCGGCACGAAAGCGCCGGGCAGCTTTTCGATCGACAATCCAAAAAGATCCTTCACCTGGCTGGTGAAGATGCTCACCGCGATACCCGCGGTGAAGCCGGTGATGACCGGCTGCGGCATGTAGCGCATCAGCACGCCCAGGCGCAGCAGGCCCGCGGCGATCAGGATCAGTCCGGACAGCAGCGTGCACAGGATCATGCCGCCGTAGCCGAAGCGCTCGATGACCACGAACACGACGGGGATAAAGGCCGCCGTCGGCCCGCCGACTTGCACGCGCGAGCCACCGAGGAATGAAATCAGGAAGCCGGCGACGATCGCGGTGTGCAAGCCCTTTTCCGGCGCGGCGCCGCTGGCGATCGCCAGCGCCATGGCCAACGGTAGCGCAACGACCGCCACCGTCAATCCGGCGATCAAGTCCTGGCGCAAATCGCGCAGGCCGTAGCCGTCGCGAAGCACCGTGAACAATTTGGGGACGTATTGCAGCCAGGGTGCCTGCGCAGTGGTTCGCCGCGCAATCGCCATGGTTAGCGGGCGCTGAAGTCCGGCAGGCCGCTTACCAGCCAGTACTGCTTGCCCGTGGCGTCGCGACGCCAGGTTTGCCGATCGGTGACGATGCGCTCGATCTGCGTATTGATGTTGACCACGCGAATCTCGACCGTCTGCATGATGCTGCCATCGGCGGCGACGTCACGCGTCTTCACTTCATAGCCCGTGACCTTCAGCTGCTTCAGGCGTTCCGTCTCCAGCTCCGACAATGGCTGTTGCTGGCGGATAGCCGGATCGATGTAGTCCTGCGCCTTTTCGAACTCACTCCAGCGGATGGCCGCGCCGTAATCGCTCAGCATCATGTCGCGAGCGGCGCCCGAGGTCGGCATCCCCTCGCAGGCCGCGAGCAGCAGCAGGCAGGCAGAAAGCAGGCAGCGCTTGATGATGTCCATGCCCCACTCTAGGCGCTGGCGGCACCGGCTGGCTAGGGGGTCGGCTCCACCCGCTTCATCGCGAAGCGCGCCTCGAGCGTTGCCGCGACGACGCCGGCGCTGTTGCGCACCTCGGCCTGCATCGTGGCGCTGGCGCGCCTGCGCTCGGCCAGGGTGCGGATGATCGCCGTCCAATCCTGGCCCGGACGCAGCCAGGCACGCGCGTGCAAGTCCTCGTACAAGGGCGCCAGGTAACCGATCTTGCTGTCGGCCACGTACACCTCGGACGTCAGCCCGGCGCGATCGGCCGCCAGCATCAGCCAACCCCAGCCCGCCAATGTCATCACGCTGGCCAGGCTGCCGCCGAAGGCGCACTGCTTGTCGTTGACGTTCGCACTCAAGGGCGCGTGCAGCACCAGGGCATCGCCATCGAAGGCGATGGCGCGGATATGCATCGCGGCCACCGGCGGCATGCCGTCGAAATGCCGGTCGAGCGTTGCCAGTTCAATCATTGCGTGCCCTAGTCCTTGGTCTTTGTGCGAAGCTCGCGAAATGCCGCGCGCAAGCAACAATGAAAATCGATTGGCGGGATGGTACGTCATCTCCCTACGG
>JAABTC010000280.1 GCA_011390055.1 Burkholderiales bacterium
CCTTCCTGCAGCGCCTGCCGGCCGAGCTCTCGGGCGGGCAGCAGCAGCGCGTCGCACTGGCCCGGGCGCTGGCCAAGAACGCGCCCCTGGTCCTGCTCGACGAACCCCTGGTCAACCTCGACTACAAATTGCGCGAGGAATTGCGCGAGGAGCTGACGCAGTTGTTCGCCGCTGGCGACTCGACCGTTGTCTATGCCACGACCGAGCCGACCGAAGCGCTGCTGCTGGGTGGCTACACCGCCGTGCTCGATGCCGGCGAGCTGCTGCAGTACGGGCCGACCTCGGAGGTCTTTCGCCGGCCGAAGTCGATCCGCGTCGCGCGCGCCTTCAGCGACCCGCCGATGAACCTGATCGGCAGCGATGCGCCGACCGTTCGCCCTGAGGTATCGAAGGGCCGGGCCGAGCTGGTCGCAGCGCTTCGGCAAGTGGTGGGCGACCCTTCGATACCTCAGGGTGAGCGGAAGGGGGGCAACACGGCGATCACCATCGGCGTGCGCGCGGGGGCGCTGCGACTGCAGCGCCGCGAGGGCGACGTGGCGCTGCCCGGCAGCGTCGAGCTGGCCGAGATATCGGGCTCGGACACCTTCGTCCATGTCGCCACCGCGGTGGGCGAGCTCGTGGCGCAGCTCACCGGCGTGCACCAGTTCAAGCTGGGCGCACCGCTCACGCTGTACCTGAGCCCAGCCCAGGTCTATGTCTTCGATGCGGCAGGCGACCTGCTGCGGGCACCGGACTGAGCCTCGCACCATGGCCCGCATCGACCTCGACCTGGCGCACGCCTACAAGCCCGCTCCGCAGCGCGACGAAGACTATGCGCTGCTGCCCTTGAAGATGAGCTTCGCCGATGGTGGCGCGTACGCACTGCTCGGGCCCTCGGGGTGCGGCAAGACGACGATGCTCAACATCGTCTCGGGCCTGGTGACGCCCTCGCAGGGCCGCGTGCTGTTCGACGGCAAGGACGTGACGGCGCTCACCCCGCAGCAACGCAACATCGCCCAGGTGTTCCAGTTCCCGGTCATCTACGACACGATGACGGTGGCCGAGAACCTGGCCTTCCCGCTGAAGAACCGCGGCGTCGCGCCGGCCCGCATCCAGCAGCGCGTTGGCCAGATTGCCGAGATGCTCGAGCTGAGCGCGCAGCTCGACCAGCGCGCCGCGGGGCTGGCTGCCGACGCCAAGCAGAAGATCTCGCTCGGCCGCGGCCTGGTGCGCGAGGACGTCAGCGCGGTGCTGTTCGACGAGCCGCTGACCGTGATCGACCCGCACCTGAAGTGGCAGTTGCGGCGCAAGCTGAAGCAGATCCACCATGAGCTCAAGCTGACCTTGATCTACGTCACGCACGACCAGGTCGAGGCGCTCACGTTCGCCGAGCAGGTGCTGGTGATGACGCGCGGCCGCACGGTCCAGGTCGGCAGCGCGTCTGAATTGTTCGAGCGGCCGCAGCACACCTTCGTCGGCCATTTCATCGGCTCGCCGGGGATGAATTTCCTGCCCGCCGACCTGCTGCCGAACGCCCCGCCCGGCGCGACGAAGCTGGGCGTGCGGCCGGAGTACGTCACGCTCGCTGCGGCAGGGGCGGTCGGCGCGGTGGCCGGCACCGTCACGCAAGCGCAGGACATCGGCACCTACTGGCTGCTGACGGCGCGGGTGGGAGCCGATCAGGTCGTGCGGGCGCGCCTCGGTCCCGAGCAGACGATGCCCAAGGTGGGCGACGAGGTGTGGCTGAAGATCGCCGGGGACCACACCTGCTTCTACCAGAACGAGGAGCTGATCGGATGAGCCCCCAGAAGCCTGTCAACCAGAAAGCATGGCTGCTGATCCTGCCTGTCATCCTGTGCGTGGCCTTCTCGGCCATCCTGCCGCTCATGACGGTGGTCAACTACTCGGTGCAGGACATCATCAGCCCGGAACGCCGCGTCTTCGTCGGCACCGAGTGGTTCAAGGCGGTGATGCGCGACGACGACCTGCAAGGCGCGTTGGGGCGGCAGATCGTGTTCTCGCTGTCGGTCCTGCTGGTCGAGATCCCGCTCGGCATTGCGCTGGCCCTGTCGATGCCGGCCAAGGGCTGGCGCTCGTCGGCGGTGCTGGTGCTGGTCGCGATCTCACTGTTGATCCCGTGGAACGTGGTCGGCACGATCTGGCAGATCTACGGCCGCACCGACATCGGCCTGCTCGGCGCCTCGCTCAAGGCACTCGGCTTCGAGTACAGCTACACCGGCAACGCCACGCACGCCTGGATGACCGTGTTGTTGATGGACGTCTGGCACTGGACGCCATTGGTGGCGCTGCTGTGCTTTGCCGGGCTGCGTGCGATCCCCGACGCGTACTACCAGGCCGCGAGCATCGACGGCGCGAGCAAGTTCGCGGTCTTCCGCTACATCCAGCTGCCCAAGCTGCGCGGCGTGCTGATGATCGCCGTGCTGCTGCGCTTCATGGACAGCTTCATGATCTACACCGAGCCCTTCGTGCTGACCGGCGGCGGGCCCGGCAACGCCACGACCTTCCTGTCGCAATACCTGACGCAGAAGGCCGTCGGCCAGTTCGACCTCGGCCCGGCGGCCGCCTTTTCGCTGATCTACTTCCTGATCATCCTGCTGCTGTGCTTCATCCTCTACAACTGGATGCAGCGCGTCGGCACGGCCGACAAGGAGGTTCGATAGTGACCTTGTCGCGAGAATTGACGCTTTTCGCATCGTTGGGAGCAGCAAAGTCCCGCCCGGGCTGGCCGCGGCGCTTCGACGGAGCGGCCTGCGCTGCGCTCCGGCTGCCCTGCGATGCTCGGTCGCCTGGCCCGTCGCATAACTCGCTGCGTTCGCTGCGCTCACTGCGCTCGGACAGATGCGCCGAGTCAGATCACGAAGCGCGCTTGCGCGCGCGGCCAGGCGCCCTGTGCTTCTCGGCGCTCCGTAGGCGCGCCGCGGCCAGCCCGAGCGTGCCTTTGCAGGCGAGGTTGTGGGTGCTCGAGACCCCACCCAGATCGCCGGCGGCAGGCGGTGTCCGGCGGGGGCGATTTCTGGGGCGACGAGGAGCGCAGGGCTGGGGTCGGCGCGCGCAGCGCGCATCGTTGTCTGACTCGCCGCATCTGTTCGAGCGCAGTGAGCAAAGCGAACGCAGCGAGTTATGCGGCGCGACACCAGACCGAGCACCGCAGTGCAGTCGGCGCAGCCGACCGCCCCAGCATGAGCCCCTGCCGGGCACCGCCTGCCGCTGCGCACAAACCCCGCGGGAGCAGAGCACATGAATGAACGCCGCTTCAAGAAGCGCTCACTGTTCCTCGTCGCCTACCTCGTGTTCGCCATCCTGCCCGTCTACTGGATGCTCAACA
>JAABTC010000281.1 GCA_011390055.1 Burkholderiales bacterium
CGCGGGCCAGGCGAAATGCCGTTGCGTGCCCAGTTGAGCGAAGGGTTAGGCATCAGCGTGCGCCTCGACAAGCGTGCAGCCACTTGCAGCGTAAGCGCGGCCTCAAGGCCCTCTTGACGTCAGCCGATGCATGAAGGGGGCGCTGCTCAGATGTCGAGTACGTGACGCAGCATGTGGAACGGCACGCGCCACGTTCCGCCGTTGGCGGTGCCGGTGCCGATCGTTGCGGTGCGTTGGTTGATGCGCACGATCACGCCGGTGACGGCCCGGCCGTCGCGATCATCGAACGTGACGGTATCGCCGCGTTCGAACTCGCGCGCGCTGGTTGATGCGATGACGGGCTCAGGCGGGGGCTCGTATGGCGCTTGCTCCGTGCGACGCTCGGCGTCGGTGTAGCCCTGCATCGCCAGGCACGGGATCTTCCAGGTTCGCTTGGTGCCTTCTTCCAGCACCGTGGCCTGCATGTCCCTCATGGCGATGATCTTGCCACGGCGCATCTGACCGTCGCGGAAGTCGACGAACTGCACGCGCTGTCCAAGATGCAGGCTCGCGCGGGCTTTGATGCCGCGACGCGGGTCGGCGAGCATCCCTTCGATGAGTGCCTTGAGCTGGTACAGCTGCAGGCTGCTCGCGCCCTCCAGGGCTTGGATCATCGGCGGGTCGGTGGCTTGCGAGTTCACGCCTTCGGCCTCTTGGGTTGCAGCGCCCGAGTGCGTTGACCTCAGGCTGCCAGTGGTTGCTCTTCTCGCCCTTGGCCGAGTGCGTGCCGCGCGATGTTCCACGGCAGCAGCTCGTCGATGCGGTTGATCGGGTGGTCGGCAATGTACGTCAGGACTTCCCGCAGGTAGGCCTGCGGGTCGAGCCCGTTGAGCTTGGCCGTCTCCACCAGACTGTAGATCGACGCCGCGCGCTCACCACCCGCATCCGAGCCCATGAAGAGGTAGTTGCCTCGCCCAAGAGCAACTCCGCGCAGGGCGCGTTCCGCCGCGTTGTTGTCGATCTCGATGCGACCGTCGTCGCGGTAACGCGTCAACGCCCGCCACCGCGTGAGCGAGTAGCCGATCGCGCGGGCCAGTTCCGACTTCGCCGACACCCTGCCCACCATGCCGGTGAGCCAGACGCGAAGTTCCTCGAGCAATGGTCCGGCGCGAGCCTGTCGTTCGCGCCGCCGCACGTCAGGCGGTTGACCTCGGATCTCGGCCTCGACCGCGTAGAGCGCCGCGATGCGTTGCAGCGCCTGCTCGGCGACGGAGCCGGCCACGCGGCCCTGGTTCTCGTACATGTCCCAGAACGGTCGTCGTGCATGAGCCCAGCAAGCCGCTTCGTCGACACGCCCGGTGGCGTAGATCTTCGCGTAGCCGCCATAGGCATCGGCCTGCAAGATGCCGCAGTAGTGCTTCAGGTGATCTTGCGGATGTTCGCCCTTGCGGTTGGGCGAGTACCGGTACCAGGCCGCCGGCGGCTCGGTGCTTCCGGCCGGCCGATCGTCGCGAACGTAGACCCACAGCCGCCCGGTCTTCGTCCTGCCGCGCCCGGGATCGAGCACCGGCACCGGCGTGTCGTCGGCGTGCACCTTGGCGCTGGCCAGCGTGTAGCGGCCCAGTGCCGCCACCAACGGGTCGAGCAAGGCGTGGCTCTGTTCGACCCAGCCGCCGTAAGTCGACGGATCGAAGCACACGCCCTCGCGGGCGTGGATGCGGGCCAGGCGGTGCAGGGGGATGTGGTCACAGTATTTGGAGACGAGCACGTTGGCGAGTAACGCAGGCCCGGCCACGCCGCGGGCGATCGGGCGGCTCGGTGCTGCCGCCTGGAAGATGGCCTCGCAGCTCACGCACGCCAGCTTGGGGCGCACATGGCGGATCACCTTGAAGCGTGCCGGCACGTACTCGAGTTGCTCGGACACGTCGGCGCCGATCTGACGCAGCCGACCGCCGCACGCGGTGCAGCCACAGGTGTTACCGGCCGCATCGTGCGCCGCATCCGTGGCGTCGGGACGATGAACGTGGTTCTCGCGCGGCAGATGCGTCGGCAGTTGCCGATCGATACCCGGGCTGTTGGCCGCATCAGGCTTCGGCGCCGCCTTAGGCGCCGGATGTTCATACAGTGGTGCGCCTTCGATCAGGGCTATCTGCGGGTCATCTAACTGCTCGCTGGAGCGTCCGTACTGAGCTCGGCGCGCGCGCAGCAATTGCAGCGCGAGCTTGTCGACCATCAGCTTGAGGAATGCCACCTCGGTGTCGCGCTCCTGGACGACGCGCAGCAGCGCTTCGATGGTGTGGGACGTGTTGGTGGTGGTCGGCACAGAGATCTACTGTGCCGGCCTTCGGCGGTGCCTGCCATTGGTGGCGCACCGGAGGCGAGTTCATCCAGTAGTTCAGGCCGCGAGTTCGGGCTGGTGTGTTCTCACCGGCATGCGCCAGTCAATGCCTTCGAGCAGCATCGACAGCTGCGCTGGCGTGAGCGACACGCTGCCCGATGTGGCCTGCGGCCAGATGAAGCGACCGCGCTCCAAGCGCTTGGCGAGCAGCATCAGGCCTTGGCCGTCGAACCACAGCACCTTGAGGATGTCGCCGCGTCGGCCGCGGAAGACGAAGACGTGGCCGCAGAACGAGTTGGCCGCGAGCGCGGTCTGCGCCATGGCTGCCAGGCCGTCGAAGCCCTTCCTCATGTCGGTGTGGCCTGCGACGATCCAGACCCGCGTGTTCGACGGCAGACCGATCATGCGCGCAAGGCTTCGAGCACCATGCGCAACCGACGCACATCGAGGCCGTCGTACACACGCACGACGGCACCGGCCACTTCGATCTCGATCGGCGTCGCTGTCGCTGTCGCTGTCGAAGCAGCCGACGACACCGGCGCCGTCGGCCCGACCGGCACTCGAACCCGTTCGATGTATACGGGCAGCAGGACGGGCGCTCGCTCGTTGCTGCGTTGCTCCGTCAGCCGTATCCAGCGCCGCAGTTGATTGGCGTTGACACCGTGACGCAACGCCAGGCCTGCCACCGACGTTGCGGGCTTGCCAGCCTGCTCGACCAGCCATGCCTTGAACGCCGATGTGAAGATGCGCTTGCCGTTGCGCATGAGCCGCTCGACCGTCTGGCCCGTCCACTCTGGGGTGTGTCCACTGTCTTGCATAGTGGACCCATCCTCGGCCGCTCACACCACCAGCGTCAATGGGGCCTTGAGGCCGCGCTTACGTTGTGTGCTCATGCGGCCGGTCAGCAGCGCGCCGACCTGTACCGCTCGCGCAAGGGCAGTAGTGCCTGCTGCGCCGCGGGCAACGTTTCCCGCGTGGCCGCGCGTTCGGTCGCTT
>JAABTC010000282.1 GCA_011390055.1 Burkholderiales bacterium
CCGGCATCACGCTGATCCCGGTCGTCCACGAACAGGGTGCCGGCCACATGGCCGACGGTTATGCGCGCGCCAGCGGCCGCCACGGCGTCGTGATCGGGCAGAACGGCCCGGGCATCAGCAACTGCGTCACCGCCATCGCCGCGGCCTACTGGGCGCACAGCCCGGTCGTCATCATCACGCCCGAAACCGGCACGATGGGCATGGGCCTGGGCGGCTTCCAGGAAGCCAACCAGCTGCCGATGTTCCAGGAGTTCACCAAGTACCAGGGCCATGTCTGCAACCCCAAGCGGATGGCCGAGTTCACCGCGCGCTGCTTCGACCGTGCGATCTCGGACATGGGCCCGACCCAGCTCAACATCCCGCGCGACTACTTTTACGGCGAGGTCACCTGCGAGATCCCGAAGCCGCTGCGCGTCGAGCGCGGCGCCGGAGGCGAAGAAAGCCTGAACGCCGCAGCCGAGATGCTGGCTGCCGCCAAGTTCCCGGTGATCCTGGCCGGCGGCGGCGTCGTGATGGGCGATGCGGTCGAGGAATGCAAGGCCCTGGCCGAGCGTCTGGGCGCGCCGGTGGCGGTTGGCTACCTGCGCAACGATGCCTTCCCGGCCAGCCACCCGCTGTGGGCCGGCCCGCTCGGCTACCAAGGCAGCAAGGCTGCCATGAAGCTGATCGCGCAGGCCGACGTGGTGCTGGCACTCGGCTCGCGCATGGGCCCCTTCGGCACCCTGCCCCAGCACGGCCTGGACTACTGGCCCAAGGACGCCAAGATCATCCAGATCGAGGCCGACCACACCAACCTGGGCCTGGTGAAGAAGATCAGCGTCGGCATCTGCGGTGATGCCAAGGCAGCGGCCAAGGCGCTGACGGCCCGGCTCGAAGGCAAGACCCTGGCCTGCGACGCGACGAAGGCCGCACGCGCCAAGACGATCGCCGACGAGAAGGCCGCGTGGGAAAAGGAGCTCGACGATTGGACGCACGAGAAGGACCCGTACAGCCTGGACATGATCGCCGAGGGCGACAAGGAAAAGCCGTTCAGCGGCGGCCGCTACCTGCACCCGCGCCAGGTGCTGCGCGAGTTGGAGAAGGCGATGCCCAAGCGCGCGATGGTCTCGACCGACATCGGCAACATCAACTCGGTGGCCAACAGCTACCTGCGCTTCGAGGAGCCGCGCAGCTTCTTCGCGCCGATGAGCTTCGGCAACTGCGGCTACGCGCTGCCGACCATCGTCGGCGCCAAGGTCGCCTGCCCCGACCGCCCGGCGATTGCCTATGCGGGCGACGGCGCCTGGGGCATGAGCATGGTCGAGATCATGACCTGCGTGCGCCACGACATCCCCGTCACCGCGGTCGTCTTCCACAACCGCCAGTGGGGCGCCGAGAAGAAGAACCAGGTCGACTTCTACAACCGACGTTTCGTCGCCGGTGAGCTCGACAACCAGAGCTTCGCTGGCATCGCCAAGGCGATGGGCGCCGAGGCCATCGTCGTCGACCAGCTCGAGGACGTTGGCGCGGCTTTGAAGAAGGCCGTCGAGATGCAGATGAACGAAGGCAAGACCTGCGTGATCGAGATCATGTGCACCCGCGAGCTCGGCGATCCGTTCCGCCGCGACGCGCTGGCCAAGCCGGTGCGCCACCTCGACAAGTACCGCGACTACGTCTGACGCGCTGCGGGCCGCCGTGAACGCGCAGAGCAGCGAGCGCCACGTTCCAGGCCACCCGCGCCTGGATGCGCTGGTGGCACGCGCGGTCGCCACTGCCGGCGCGCGGCCGCCGCGCCTGGGCCTGGTGCACCCCTGCGATGCACTGGCCCTCGACGCGGCCGCGCGCATCGCCGCCGCGGGCCTGGCGCAGCCGCTGCTGATCGGCCCACGCGAAAGCATCCTGCGCGCGGCCGGCGAGGCCGGTGTCGACATCGGCCGCTTCGAGATCCAGGACTGCGACGACGACCCGGCCGCGTCCGCGCGCACCGCGGCGGAACTGGCGCGCGACGGTGCCGTCGACGTGCTGATGAAAGGGTCGCTGCACACCGACGCGCTGATGGCCGCCATCGTCGCCCGCTCGGCGCAGCTGCGCACGGCGCGCCGCATCAGCCACGCCTTCGTGTTCGACCTGCCGCGCTACCCCAAGCTGCTGGCGCTGGCCGACTGCGTCATCAACATCGCACCCGACCTCGCCACCAAGCGCGACATCCTCACCAATGCATTGACGCTGCTGAACCGACTCGGCGTCGAGCGCCCCAAGGTCGCCATCGTGGCCGCCGTGGAGACTGTCAACCCGGCCATCCCGGCCACCGTCGATGCCCAGGCGCTGGTTGACGAGGGCCGCAGCGGCGCCTGGCCGGGTGCCACGGTCGAGGGCCCGTTCGGTTTCGACAATGCGTACAGCGCCGAGGCCGCGCGCACCAAGGGGATCGCGTCGGAGGTGGCGGGCAACGCCGACCTGATGCTGATGCCCGACCTGAACGCCGGCAACATGCTCTACAAGGCCTTCGTGCACGTCGGCGGGGCCGAGTGCGCGGGTCTCGTGCTCGGTGCACGGCTGCCGGTGGTGCTGACCTCGCGCGCCGACAGCGCCGCGGCGCGGCTCGCATCCGCGGCGCTAGCCGTGCTGGCGGTGGTGGCCGAACGCGCCGCGCACGACGCCGAGGGTCGGGCCGTCTGACCGCGCGCTTGAGGCAGCGCGCGTGCCTCGAGCGTCAGACGCGCGACGACGCGTCGGGCCTGATCCAGGCGACGATGCGATCGGCGACGGCTTGCACTGGCAGCATCGCGTCGACTTGCAGCACACCGGGCTCGCCCAGCGGCGGCTCGAGCGCCGCGAACTGCGTGGCCACCAGCCCGGCCGGAAAAAAATGCGCCGACCGCTGCCCGACGCGCGCCATGGCGGCCGCTTCGTCGAGGTCGAGCCATGCGAAGCGCAGCCCCGGCGCCGCGGCACGCAGCCGCTCGCGGTAGGCCCGCTTGAGCGCCGAACAGGTGAGCACCGCCCCGGCCGGGCGGCGTGCCAACTCGGCGCCCAGCTGCGCGAGCCAGTCGGCGCGGTCGGCATCGGTCAGGGCCACACCCTCCTTCATCCGCGCCCGGTTCGATTCGGAATGGAATTCGTCACCCTCGACGAGCGGCAGGTCCAGACCGGCCGCCACCGCGGCGCCGACCTGCGACTTGCCGCAGCCCGACACCCCCATCACCACCAACCAGGTCATCGCGCGTCGCGGCGCATCAATCGGCGCGAATGTTGTTCGCCTTCACCACCGCACCCCAGGTCTGGTGCTGGCTGCGTGTGAGCGCGCCGAGCTGCTCGGGCGTGCTG
>JAABTC010000028.1 GCA_011390055.1 Burkholderiales bacterium
AAGTCCACCCGACGACGCAGGCCCGCCCGGTCGCCTTCCACGCGATGCGCGGCCTGGCGGCGCACAGCAACGGCTTCCAGACGGTGCGCTCGCTCGCGGTGCTGATGTCGCTGCTCGGCACCATCGATGCGCCCGGCGGCTTTCGCCACAAGGCGCCGTACCCGCGCCACATCGTGCCGAACTACCGGGCCTTCAACAACCCCGACCTGATCAAGCCGAACACGCCGCTGAACACGGCGCCGCTCGGGTTCCCGGCAAACCCGGACGAGCTTGCCGTCTACCCCGACGGCTCGCCGATCCGCATCGACCACGCGTTCTCGTGGGAGCACCCGCTGTCGGCCCATGGCCTGATGCACAACGTCATCACGAACGCCACCAAGGGCGACCCGTACCGTCTCGACACGCTGCTGATCTTCATGGCCAACATGGCCTGGAACAGCACCATGAACACGATGGCCGTGCGCGAGATGCTCAACCGCAAGCATGCCGATGGCGAGTACCAGATTCCCTTCCTCGTCGTCTGCGATGCGTTCCAGAGCGAGACCGTAGCCTACGCCGACCTGGTGCTGCCCGACACCACCTACCTCGAGCGCCACGACGTGATGAGCATGCTCGACCGGCCGATCAGCGAGTTCGACGGCCCGGTCGATTCGGTGCGCGTGCCCGTGCTGCCCGTGACGGGCCAGTGCAAGCCCTTCCAGGAGGTGCTGATCGAACTGGCGTCGCGCCTGAAGTTCCCCGCGTTCACCACCGCCCAAGGCACGCGCAAGTTCAAGGACTACCCCGACTTCGTCGTCAACTTCGAGCCGTTCCCCGGCATCGGTTTCCTGCAGGGCTGGCGCGGCAAGGACGGCACCGAACACCTGCGCGGCGCGCCGAACCCGAACCAGTGGTCCATGTACGAGAAGAACAATTGCGTGTTCCAGCATCACATGCCCGAGTCGATGCACTACATGCGCAACTGGAACCGCGAATACCTTGATTTTGCGCACGACAAGGGATGGCGTCAGAAGAACGACCCGATCCAGCTCGCGATCTACTCCGACACGCTGCAGAGCTTTCGACTGGCGGCGCAAGGCAAGAGCGCCGGCCGTCGGCCGCCCGAGCACCTGCGCAAGCGCATCGCGACCTACTTCGACCCGCTGCCCTTCTGGTACCCGCCGCTCGAAGAAGCCTGCACCGATCTCGCGGCCTATCCGCTGAACGCCATCACGCAGCGGCCGATGGCGATGTACCACTCCTGGGATTCGCAGAACGCCTGGCTGCGCCAGATCCACAGTCACAACTACCTTCAGGTGAATCCGGTGACGGCGGCTGCCGCGGGCATCGCAGACGGCGGCTGGTGCTGGGTCGAGAGCCAATGGGGCCGCGTGCGCTGCATGCTGCGCACCAGCGAAGCGGTCGAGCCCGGCACCGTCTGGACCTGGAATGCGATCGGCAAGGCCGACGGCGCCTGGCAGCTCGCCCCCGGCAGCGACGAAGCGCGCAAGGGCTTCCTGCTCAACCACCTGATCAGCGAGGAGCTGCCCTTGGCCGGCAGCGAGTCAGGCACCATCAGCAACAGCGACCCCATCACCGGCCAGGCCGGCTGGTACGACGTGCGCGTGCGCATCCGCCCCGCTTCGGCTGACGAAGCTGACGAGACTTTTCCGCAGGTGAACGCCCATGGTTGAAGCCCAACCCGAGACCCTGGCCAAACAACTGGCGTTGGTCATCGACCTCAACGTCTGCGTCGGCTGCCATGCCTGCGTGACCTCGTGCAAGGAATGGAACTCGGGCGGCGCCGCCGGCCCGATGACCGACCAGAACGCTTACGGCGCCGGGCCCACCGGCACCTTCTTCAACCGCGTGCAGACCTACGAGGCCGGCAGCTACCCCGAGACCGACACGGTCCACTTTCCGAAGAGCTGTCTGCACTGCGAAGACCCGCCCTGCGTGCCCGTGTGCCCGACCGGCGCAAGCTACAAGCGCAAGGAGGATGGCATCGTGCTGGTCGACTTCGACAAGTGCATCGGCTGCAAGTACTGCGCCTGGGCCTGCCCCTACGGCGCGCGCGAGCTCGACGAAGAACGCCAGGTGATGACCAAATGCACCCTGTGCGTGGACCGCATCTACGACGAGTTGCTGCCGCCGGCCGACCGCAAGCCGGCCTGCGTCAAGGCCTGCCCCACCGGGGCGCGCCTGTTCGGCGACGTCAAGGACCCCGACTCCGAAGTCTCGATCGCGATCCGCGAACGCGGCGGCTATGCGCTGATGCCCGAGTGGGACACGAAACCGGCCAACCAGTACCTGCCGCGCAAGGTCACCGCGGCGGTCGGCAAGTAAGGCAACGTCGATGCATCCCGCCTGGTCCGTCATCGTCTTCACCACCTTCGCCGGCGCGGCGCAGGGCCTGGTCGTCGTGCTGGCGCTGGCAGGGCTGCTCGGCACCGAGCTTTCGCCCGCACTGCTCGACCGCGGCCTGTTGCTGGCGCTGGCCCTGCTCGTGGTGTCCCTCGGCGCCTCCTTCCTGCACCTCGGCCGCCCGGAGCGCGCCTGGCGCGCGGTGATGATGTGGCGCACCTCGTGGCTCTCGCGCGAGGTCATCGTGCTGCCGGCCTTCATCGGCGTGGTGGGCCTGTGGTGGTGGACGCAACGCGCAGGCGCCTCGTCCCTGGCGCTGCCGCTGCTGGCCATCGCGGTCGCCTGCCTGCTCTGGCTCTGCACGGCCATGATCTACGCCTGCATCCGCTTCATCCAGGAGTGGGCGCATGCGCTGACGATCGTCAACTACACGCTGATCGGCCTGGCCTCGGGCGCGGTGCTGGCCGCAGCGCTGGCGGTGCTGCTCGGCGAGGCCGCGTTCGCGCGATCGGTCACGCCCTGGGCGCTCGGCGCGACCCTGCTGGCCTGGGCCCTGCGCTGCGTGGCCCTGCGCCGCAACGCGTCGCTCAAACCGAAGTCGAACCTGCAGAGCGCCACCGGCATCCGTGCACAAAAACTCGTGCAGAAGTCGATGGGCATGACCGCCGGCTCGTTCAACACCCGCGAGTTCTTCCACGGTGCGAGTGCGGCCGCCGTGCGCCACGTGCGGCTGGCCCTGCACGGCCTGGGCTTCGGGCTGCCCACGTTGCTGATGGCACTGGCGCTGCTCTTCGGCGCGCCGCTGGCGCTGCTGCCGCTGGCCTTCGCCGTCCAGGCCGTCGGCCTGCTGGCCGACCGCTGGCTCTTCTTCGCGCAAGCGCGGCACCCGCAGAACCTGTACTACCAGACCGTGTCCTGAGACTTGATGCAAGCCCCCTTCATGCGCTGGCAAGCCGAGTGGCGCCAGCCGGGCGCCTTGCGCGCCGATCTGTTGGCCGGGCTGACCGGTGCGGTGGTGGTGTTGCCGCAGGGCATGGCGTTCGCCACCTTGGCCGGCCTGCCGCCGCAGTACGGCCTCTACGCGGCGATGTTGCCGTGCGTGGTCGCGGCCCTGTTCGGTTCGAGCCGCCTGATGGTGAGCGGGCCGGCGAATGCGATCTCGCTGACCACCATGGCCCTGATCGCGCCGCTGGCCGCGGTGGGCTCGGCCGACTACATCCGCCTGGTGCTCACGCTCACCTTCCTGGTCGGCGCCATGCAGCTCCTGCTGGGCCTGGCCCGGGCCGGCAACGTGGTCGACAAGGTGCCGCATTCGGTGGTGGTCGGCTTCACCGCCGGCGCGGCGGTGCTGATCGTCAACAGCCAGTTGGGGCCGATGCTGGGCCTCGCGCTGCCCCGCGGCAGCTCGGTCTTGCAGAACCTGCAGGCCGTGGCGCAACGCGCGGGCGAGGCGCAGTGGCCGGCGCTGCTGTGCGCCTTGGCCACCGTGGTGACCGCGGTGGCCTGGCGACCGCTGAACCGCTACGTGCCGGCGATGCTGGTGGCCGTGGTCGCGGGCACGCTCGTCTCGCTGACGCTGCGCGCGGCGGTGCCGGCCTGGCCGACGCTGGCGACCGTGCCACCCTTGCCAGGCGCCCTGCCGCCGCTGTCCTGGCCCGATCTCTCGATCGACACCGTGCGCAGCCTCTTCGGTGCCACGCTGGTGATGACACTGCTGGCCCTCACCGAAGCGGCGGCCATCGCCAAGGCGGTGGCGCGCAAGTACGGCGACACGCTCGACGGCAACCGCGAATTCGTCGGCCAGGGCCTGGCCAACCTGGTCGGTGCCTTCTTCTCGGCCATGCCCAGCAGCGGCTCGTTCAACCGCTCGGGCGTGAACGTCGAATCGGGTGCGCGCACGCCGCTGGCGGCCGTCAGTGCGGCGGTGTTTCTGGTGCTGTTGCTGCTGTTCGTGGCCGACTGGGTTGTCTGGCTGCCGCTGGCGGTGATCGCCGGGCTGCTGCTGGTGGTGGCCTGGGGCCTGATCGACCGGCGCGAGATCGTCCGCCTGTGGCGTGAAGAGCCGGCGGAGCGCCTGCCGCTGGCAGTGACGCTGGTCGGCACCGTCACGCTGTCGTTGGAGTGGGCCATCCTGCTCGGTATCACCAGCGCACTGCTGGCGCGACGCTTCGTGCGTTGATCGGCCACCGGCCGCTCAAAAGCCGAGCCAGCGCTTGGGCGTGTCCCAGAGCAGCCTGCGCCGGTCGGTGACCGAGGGCACCAGCCGCTCGATGCCGCGCAGCAGCGGGCCGACATCGAGCCGCTGCGGCGCGCGCAGGAACGGCCAGTCGCTGGCCCACATGCAGGCGTCCAGGGTGTAAGTTTGCAGCAGCGCCTGCAGGTACGGGCGGGCGTCGTCGAACGGTGGGCCTGTCTCGGAGAACTTCTGCAGGCCCGACAGCTTGACGCCCACGCGGCCGCTGCGGGCCATCGCGAGCAAGGCCTGGAAGCCCGGCTGATCCATGCCGCCCGGCGCGCTGGTGCTCGGCCGGCCGCAGTGATCGACCAGCACGCGCACCCCGCTGTGTTCCACCAGCGGCCGCAGCTCGACCATCTGGTCGGCTTGGACCTGCAGCGACAGCAGCATGTCGAGCTCGGCGAGTTGCCGCAGCAGCCCTGCGGTCTGCGCATAGAACGCGGTGCCGAGCAACGCTGCATTGAAAGCGATGCCGACGACGCCGCGCGCGCGCAACTCGACGAGCTCCGCTCGGCCGATCTCCAGCGGCACCACCGCCACACCCTTGAAGCGCCCCTGGCCGCGCTCGAGCGCATCGAGCAGGCAGCGGTTGTCGGTGGCGTAGCCCGAGTTCGGCCCGACGAGCAGGGCATGCCCGATGGCGTACGCATCCATCACCTGCAGGTACTGCTCGAGCGGTGCAATTTCCTGCCCGCTCGGGTGGTAGGCCACGTCCGGCGCAAACGGCCAGCGCGCCGGATCGAGCACGTGGCAATGCGTGTCGATCTTGGCTTCTTCGAACACGCTGGCGGCCATGGCGGGCCGGGGCTGGCGACTACTTGGCCGCCAGGGCCGGCAATGTCTGCTTCACTTCTTGCTTGCCGTTGCGGGCCTCGACCAGGAAGCTTTCGCGGTCCAGGTCACCGTTGGCGTCGAAGCTCACGTCCATCAGCACGTTCGGGTGCTGGGCCGCCGAGACCTTCAGGCCCTTCATCGTCTGGGCCAGCAGCTTGCGATCGAGCTTGCCGGTCTTCTCGATCGCCGCCTTCATGATGTAGACGCCGGTGTAGCCCTTGATGCCGTTGTGGTCGGTGGTGTACTTGTATTCCTTCTCGAAGCGCGCGCGGAAGGCGCGCATCCCGGGAATGGGCGCATCCACCGTCAGGCCCACGTGCGCGACGGCGCCGTTGGCGGCTTCACCGGCCAGCTCGATCACCTTCTGGCTGGTCAGCACCGTCTCGCCGACGATCGGCTTGGTCACGCCCTGCTTGCGCAATTCGCGCAGCGCACGCGCGGCTTCTTCCTCGTTGGTGTAAACGAACACCACGTCGGCATTGCTCTGCTTGGCCTTCAACACCGCGGCGGAGAAGTCGACCTGGTTCTGGTCGGTCGAAATGTCCGCGACGATCTTGGTGCCCAGCGGCTCGAACGCCTTGGCCAGCGACTCCCGGCCGCCTTTGCCGAAGTCGTTGTTGACGTAGATCAGCGCCACCGTCTTGGCCTTCAGGCCGTTGGCCACGTAGCGCGCCACCTTGGGCATCGCGGTGTCCTGCGTGAAGCTGGTGCGGAAGATGTAGGGGTTGCCCTGCTTGGTGATCGAGGCCGCCTCGCCGCCGGTGAAGTTGGGCACCTCGGCGCGTTTGGTCTCGGCCATGCTGACGAGGATCGAGCCGGAGAACACCGGGCCGAAGACCGCGAAGACGTCGTCGTCGATGGCCTTGGTGGCCAGGCCCTTGGCCACGCCCGGGTTGCTTTGCGTGTCGGCCGTGGTGGTGGCGATCTGGCGGCCCAGGATGCCCCCGGACGCATTGATCTCCTTGACCGCGAGTTCGACGCCGTTCTTGAAGTTGGTGCCCGACGTGGCGCCGGCGCCCGAAAGTTCGACGATGTTGGCGATCTTGATCGGCTGGGCGTACAGCGGCAGCGACAGGGCCAGGGCGGCACCGGCCAGTGCCGAGCGCAGATAAACGGGAAGTTGCAGGCTCATCAGGGTCTCCGTTGTTGTGGGTGGTGGGTCGGTCAGCGGGGGTACAGCAAAGAACGCACCTCGCCGAGGTCGGATTGCAGGGTTTGCGCCAGGGCTTCGTAGCCGAAGAAGCGCAGGTACTCGGGCACCTGCTGCACCAGCATCTCGAAGCCGGCCTCCGCGCGCACGCCGCGCGCTCGGCAGGCCTGCAAGAGCGGCGTCGGCTGGCGGCTCATGATGATGTCGACCACCGCGCCACCGTCCGACAGGCGCGCCGGATCGAAGGGCATCGCGTCGTCCGCCTTCAACCCTTGCGACGTGCAGTTCACCACCAGATCGAAGCCCGCCGGGTCGGCGCTGGACGCCACCACCGCCGCCGGCCCCACCAGCGGCCGCAGCCGCTCGACCAAGGCCTGGGCCCGCGCGGCCGACCGGTTGGCCACGCTCAGCAACGCAGGGCCGCGCTGTGCGATCGCCGCAGCCACCGCATGGCCGCCACCGCCGGCACCGACCACCAACACGCGCCGGCCCGGCACCGCGATGCCGAAGTGATCGAGCCCCTTGACGAAGCCGATGCCGTCGAAGAGCGCGCCCTCCAAGCGGCCGTCGGGCAGGCGCCGCACCGCGTTCACCGCGCCGGCCACGCGGGCCACTGGGTCGCCCGGGTCGAGGAACTCGAACAGCGCGCCCTTGTGCGGGATGGTGGCCCAGAGCCCGCCGATGTTTTGGGCCTTCAGCGCGTGTTCCAGGAAGCCCCGCAGCGCCGCCGCCGGGAGCTTGAGCGGCACCAGCACGGCGTCGATGCCGTGGCGCTGGAACAGCGCGTTGTAGACCTCGGGGGCACGCACCTGCGCCACCGGATCGCCGAGGATGAAGTAGACGCGGGTGGTACCGGTGATGCTCATCACGTTGCGGCCAGGGCCGCTTGCGCAAAAGGAACCGCAAGAAGCGACAACGGCCCCGAATGGAGCCGTTGGCGTGGGTGATTCTTGGGGTGGCTGATGGGGCTCGAACCCACGACAACAGGAATCACAATCCTGGACTCTACCAACTGAGCTACAGCCACCGCAGGCAGCAAGTATAGCCAAGCGCGGCCACGCAACCGCGCCCGGACGTCAGTTCACCGCGGCCGAAGCGGCCAGCGCCGCCGGCTCGATCTTGGCCTTGAAGCGGGTTTTCAGACTCTCGTAATAGGCCTGTGCCTCCGCCGCCGCCCAGGCCTGGGCATAGCGCGGCTGCAGCTGCGCCAGCTCGGGCGCGTCGGCGGCCGGCGGCTTGACCGCCGTCAGGCGCACCACCGCATAGCCGGCTTCACCAAGATCGACGCCCAGCCACTGCGGCAGCTTGGTCGCGTCGGCGCGCAGCACCGCGTCGATCAGCGCACCCGGCTCGCTCTGCGCGCTGGCGCGCGAGAGCAGCGTCGGCGCGGGCAGGCCGGTGGCGTCCGCGCCGCCCCGCAGCGCGGCCAGGCGCGCCTCGCCGGCCTTGCGCGTCGCGGCAGCCGCCTGTGCTGCAACCACCCGCTGGCGCACCAAAGCCTGCACCTCGGCCAAGGCCTGCACACGCGCAGGCTGGTGCTGCACCACGCGGGCCACGGCCAACTGGCTGGGCCCGACCTCGACCGCTTCGGTGTTGCGCTTGTTCGTCAAGGTGTCGTTGGCGAAGACCGCCTGCAGCAACTTGAGCGAGGCCAGCGGGCCCGTGGCGCCTGCGGCCGGCGTGCGCTGGACCACGGCGGTCTGCTTCTTCACGCCGAGCTTGTCGACCAGGGGCTGCAGGCTGTCGGCTTGTTCGTAGGCGGTGTTGGTGAACTGCTCGGCGCTCTCGGCGTACTTGCGCTGGGCCAACTGCTTCCGGACCTCGGCCTCGATCTCGGCGCGCACCGACTCGAAGGGCTTCTTGTCGCCGCCACGCACCGCCTCCAGGCGGATGATGTGGTAGCCGAAATCGCTCTCGACGACGTTGCTGATCTCGCCCGGCTTCATCGCATAGGCGGCGTCCTCGAACGGCTTGACCATCGCGCCGCGCGCGAAGAAGTCGAGGTCGCCGCCGCGCTCGGCCGAGCCGGTGTCGCTGGAGTGTTTCTTGGCCACCTCGGCGAAGGAGGCCGGGTTCTTGCGGACTTCCGCCAGCAAGGCTTCGGCCTTGGCCTTGGCCTGCGCACGCTCGGCGGCCGGCGCGTCCTTGGCCGCGCCGATCAGCACATGGCTGGCGCGGCGCTCTTCGGCCACCGTGTAACGCGCCGCGTTCTCGGCGTAGTACTTGCGCAGGTCGTCTTCGGGCACCGTGACCCCGGCCGCCAGAGCCACGAGGTCAAGCACCACGTACTCGATCGTGGCCTGCTCGGGTGATCGGAACTGCGCCTCGTTGGCCTTGTGATAGGCCTGCAACTCGGCCTCGGTCGGGTTGATGGCCGCCGCCTGCTCCTTGGCATCGAAGCGCAGCACCTGCACCTCGCGCTGCTGCAGCAGCGCGTCGAGCGCGGTGCGGCCGGCCGCGGTGGCCGGGGTGGCGCTGCCGCTCACACCGCCGAGCACCTGGCGCAGGCTGATGTCCTGGCGCACGTTGGCCTCGAAGCCTTGCGGCGTCAGACCCTGCGCGGCGATCAGCGCCTTGTACGCGTCGAGGTCCATGCTGCCGTCGGGCCGACGCAAGGCCGCCAGTTGCGGGATCGACATCAGTTCACGCTGCACGCGTTCGTCGCTGACGGCAAAGTGCGCGCGCTGCGCCGCGTTCATCAACACGCGCTCGCGCACCAGGGTTTCCAGCGTCTCGCGCTTGATTTCCGGGCTGTCGAAGAAGGCCGCATCGAGCGTGGGCATCTGGCGGCGCATCTGCTCGGCCTGGCGGCGGTGCGCAGCGTCCCATTCGGCCTGCGTGATCTTCTGCCCGTCAACCTTCGCCACGGCAGCCCCGCCGGCCGAATTGAAGTCGGTGTAGCCCTGCACCCCGAAGAACACGAAGGACGGAAAAATCAGCAGCACGATCACGAGGAACATGATGCGGCTGTGGTTGCGGACGAAATCGAACATCGGGGCGTGACCTTTCAGGAAACCGGAGCGGCCCGCGAAGCCCAAACGAACCAAAGGCGAACCATGGTTCGCCTTGTTGTTCGATGGAGGAGTGCGAGCGGCTTTTCCAGCGCGCGATTCTAGCCGAGCAGGCGCATCGGCTGCGCCTGGTGGGTGCTGACGGGCTCGAACCGCCGACCTACGCCTTGTAAGGGCGCCGCTCTACCAACTGAGCTAAGCACCCGGTGTTCGCCGGGCTGCGCTGCAGCGCAGCGCCTGCGCTCGATCAGAGCGCGTCTTTCAATCCCTTGCCCGGACGGAACTTCGGAACCTTGGCCGCCTTGATCTTGATCGCCGCCCCGGTGCGGGGGTTGCGCCCGGCGCGTGCCAGCCGCTTGGTGACCGTGAAGGTGCCGAAGCCGACCAGCGAAACGCTGCCGCCCTTCTTGAGCGTGGTCTTCACGCCGCCGATGACCGCTTCGAGGGCCCGCGTGGCCGCAGCCTTGGAGATATCGGCCTGCTTGGCGATGTGCTCGATCAGTTCAGACTTGTTCACGAAGGGGTCCCCTCAGTCGTCGATTGGTATGTCACTGCAGCTTGTGGCTCGGATCATTAAAGCCGCGCCTCCACGGGGTGTCAAGACCGATTCCGCGGGAGCGCGATTCTATGCGCAACTAAGTGCGTGAACCGAGCACGTCGTCCACGGCGCGCCCGACGTCGGAGGTGCTCGCGCGACCGCCCAGATCGGCCGTGCGCGGCGCGCCGCTCTTGGGCTCCAGCACCGCTTCGATGGCGCCCACGATGGCGTCGTGCGCATCGCGGTGGCCCAGGAAGTCGAGCATCAGCGCGGCCGACCAGATCTGCCCGATCGGGTTGGCCAGGCCCTTGCCTGCGATGTCGGGCGCCGAGCCGTGCACCGGCTCGAACAGGCTGGGCCATTCGCGCGATGGATTCAAGCTTGCCGAAGGTGCGATGCCGATGGTGCCGGTGCAGGCCGGGCCCAGATCGGACAGGATGTCGCCGAACAGGTTGCTGGCCACCACCACGTCGAACTGCTGTGGCCGCTGCACGAAATGCGCAGCCAGGATGTCGATGTGGAAACGGTCGACGCTGACCTGCGGGTAGGCCTTGGCCATCTCGGCCACGCGCTCGTCCCAGTAAGGCATCGTGATCGAGATGCCGTTGCTCTTGGTGGCCGACGTGAGCTTGCGGCGCGGGCGCTTCATGGCTTCCTCGAAGGCGTACTTCAGCACCCGGTCGACACCGACGCGCGACATGATGGTCTGTTGCATCACGACCTCCCGCTCGCTGCCTTCGTACATGCGCCCACCGATGCTCGAGTACTCGCCCTCGGTGTTCTCGCGCACGATCAGCATGTCGATGTCGCCGGGTTTCAGGGCCTGGCCATCGCGGTCGACCAGCGGCGAGCGGATGCCGGGCATGAGGCGCGCCGGACGCAGGTTCACGTACTGGTCGAAGTCGCGCCGGAACTTGATCAGCGAGCCCCACAGCGACACGTGGTCGGGCACGGTCGCGGGCCAGCCGACGGCACCGAACAGGATGGCATCAAAGCCGGCGAGCTGGTCCTTCCAGTCGTCGGGCATCATCGTGCCGTGCCGCGCATAGTGGTCGCAGTCGGCGAAGGCGAAGGTCTTCGTCTCGAGCGCGATGCCGAAACGACGCGCTGCGGTGTCGAGCACGCGCAGGCTTTCGGGCATCACTTCCTTGCCGATGCCGTCGCCGGCAATCACCGCGATGCGGTGGGGACGGGCCTGGGGGGTCTGCGGGGTGTGGGTGTTCATGGTGTCACTCCTTGAAGAATTCGAAAGCCTCGGCCAGCAGGAGGTCGGGCGCTTCCTCGGCAATGTAGTGGCCGCACGGCACGGCGTGGCCGCTCGACCGCCGGGCCGCGTCGGCCCACAGCCCGGCCACGTCGAAGCAGCGACCGACCACGCCCTCGGCGCCCCACAGCACGCGCAGGGGCACGTCCAGGCGGCGGCCGGCAGCTCGGTCGCTGCGGTCGTGTTCGAGGTCGATGCCCGCGCTGGCGCGATAGTCCTCGCACCTGGAGGCCGCGCTGCCCGCGATGCCGATGCAACGCTCGTACTCGGCCAGCGCCTGCGGATCGAACGCGGCGAGCCCCGCATGGCGACGGCCCATGATGTCGTGCAGGTAGGCCCGCGGGTCGGCCTCGATCAGCCGCTCGGGCAGCGGCGCGGGCTGGATCAGGAAGAACCAGTGCCAGTAGGCGCGGGCGAAGGCCTCGGTGGTGCCTTCGTACATCGCCAGCGTGGGCGCGATGTCGAGCAACATCAGCCGTGACACCGCCTGCGGATGGTCGAGTGCCAGGCGGTGCGCCACGCGGGCGCCGCGGTCGTGTGCGAGCACCGCGAAGCGTTCGTGTCCGAGCGAGCGCATCAGTCCCAGCATGTCCAGCGCCATGACGCGCTTGCTGTGGGCCTGGTGCCCGGCATCGGACGCCACGCGGGCCGAATCGCCGTACCCGCGCAG
>JAABTC010000283.1 GCA_011390055.1 Burkholderiales bacterium
TGCACCTCGTAGACCAGGGTGTTGGTCAAGCTGCTGGCGCTGTGGCGCGTGAACAGTGCGGGCGCGGCGTCGAGCAGGCGCGCGAACATCACGTCGCGCAGCGCGAGCACGCCGCGGTTGGCGGCCCAGGCGAGGGTGTACTGGGCCAGAAAGGTCGCCACGCCGCGCACCAGGTACAGGCCGATGATGGCCACCGGCACCATCCACAACGCAAACGTGCGCGTGCTGCCGAAGCCCTTGTCGAGCAGCGTCTTCAACAGGGCCGGCAACAGTGGCTCGGTGGCGGCGGCGGTGGCGGCGGCGAGCAGGGCGACGGCGAAGCCGCCGCGGCTGGTCCGGAAATAGGGTGCGATGCGCGCCAGGCGTTGCTTCAGCGTGGGGGTCGTCGGCATGGGCTAATGCAAAAGCACGCAAGGGCGCGGCAGCGTCGGCCATGCGGGCGAAGGCCACGCGTTCACAGCCGGGAACATTATCGGGCGCTCGTCCGACAGGGAGGCACGGCGCAGGTGCCTACAATTCGTGTCTGATCCATGCCACGGTCTGCAGATGACCGTTCACACCCCGACGATGCTTCGACCCCAGCCCCTGTTCACCCGCCGGCGCGTTTGTGCAACCCTCGGCGTGGCCGGCTCCGCAGCCTGCGCTGCGCCCGCCTGGGCACAGTTCCGGGTCGAGATCACCGGGGTGGGGGCCACGCAGTTGCCGGTGGCCATCGCACGTTTTCGCGACGAAGACCGTGCCGGCCCCAACGCCGCCATCGCCTCGATCATCCGCGCCGACCTCGAACGCAGCGGCCAGTTCCGCAACCTCGATGCCCCCGGCGCGATGGACGAGACCAGCGTGCCGGCGATGCCCGAATGGCGCAGCCGCGGTGCCGATGCACTGGTGACGGGTTCGGTGAGCCGCCTGGCCGATGGCCGCTGGGATGTCCGCTACAAGTTGTGGGACGTGGTCAAGGGCCAGGACTTGGGCGGCCAGAGCCTGCCGGTCGTCACCGCCGACCTGCGCCTGGCCGCGCACCGCATCGCCGACGCCATCTACGAGCGCCTGACCGGCGACAAGGGCGTGTTCGCCACGCGCATCGCCTACGTCACGCGCGTGGCCAACCGCTACACCCTGCGCATCACCGACGCCGACGGCGAAGGCGGCCAGGTCGCGTTGAGCAGCGTCGAGCCCATCATCTCGCCCGCCTGGTCGCCCGACGGTCGCGAACTGGCCTACGTGTCGTTCGAACAGCAGAAGGCCATCGTCTACACGCAGGATGTCTCGACCGGCCAGCGCCGGCCGGTGGTCAACTACAAGGGCAGCAACAGCGCGCCCGCCTGGTCGCCCGACGGCCGGCAGCTGGTGGCCACGTTGTCGCGCGACGGTGTGGCCCAGCTGTATGCGATGGGCCGCGACGGCAGCAACCCGCGCCGCCTGACCCAGAGCAGTGCCATCGACACCGAGGCCACCTTCACGCCCGACGGCCGCAGCCTCTACTTCGTCAGCGACCGCGGCGGCGGTCCGCAGATCTACCGCATGCCGGCGGCCGGTGGCAACCCCGAGCGCGTGACCTTCAGCGGCGCCTACAACATCAGCCCGGCGGTGTCGCCCGATGGCCGCACGCTGGCCTACATCTCGCGCCTGGGTGGTGGCACCTTCCGCCTGCACACGATGGACGTGGCCGGCGGGAACATTCGGGCGCTGACCGAGACCAACGACGACGAAAGCCCCAGCTTCGCCCCCAACGGCAAGCTGATCATCTACGCCTCACGCGCCCAGGGGCGCGACGTGCTGATGACGACCACGCTCGACGGCAGCATCAAGACGCGCCTGCTGTCCTCGGGCGTGGACGTGCGCGAGCCGGTGTGGGGCCCCTTCAACCGCTGAGCATCCAGGAGACGCCATGCAACGCTTTACCCTTTCCCATCCGATTCCTCTGGCCGGTTTGCTGGCCGCTGTGGCCGTGCTGGCCGGTTGCAGTTCGCCGGTCAAGATCGCCGACAACGCCGGCGCCCCGGTCGAGAGCCGCTCGACCGCACCCGGCGGCACCGCGGGCAGCGGCGGCGCCGCGACGCAGCCGGCCGCGCAGTCGCAGGTCACGCCGGTCAGCGTCGACCCATCGGCGGCCGCCGGTGTGGCACGTGTGGTGTATTTCGACTACGACAGCTTCGCCGTCAAGGACGAGTACCGCTCGCTGATCGAAGCCCAGGCCCGGCGCTTGGCCGCCAACCGCAGCCTGCGTGGCAGCGTCGAAGGCCACACCGACGAGCGCGGCGGACGCGAATACAACCTGGCCCTCGGCCAGAAGCGCGCCGAGTCGGTGGTGCGCGCGATGACGCTGCTGGGCGCGCAAGAGGCGCAGCTCGAGGCGGTGAGCTTCGGCAAGGAGCGGCCGGCAGTGCAGGGTTCCGACGAGGCGGCATGGGCCAAGAACCGCCGCGCCGAATTGAAAGACCGGTGATGAAGCGCGCTGCGCTCCGTGCCGTTGGCATCACAGCACTCGTGTTGTCGGCGATGGCTGCGCCTGCCCACGCGCAGCTGTTCCCCGACAACGAGGCACGCAAGGCGATCCTCGAGCTTCGCGCCGCCGATGAAGCGCAAGCGCGCCGCCTCAGCGACCTCGCCACCGCCAACCGCGAACTTGTCGACCAGGTGCAGCAGCTGCGGCGCAGCCTGCTCGAGCTGAACAGCCAGATCGAGGCGCTGCGCGGCGACATCGCGCGCCAGACCGGCGGCAACGAACAGTTGGCCCGGGAAGTGGCCGAGCTGCAGCGGCGCCAAAAAGACATCGCGCAGGGCGTGGAAGACCGCATCCGCAAGATCGAGCCGCAGAAGGTCACGCTCGACGGCAAGGAATTTTTCGTCGACGCGGAAGAAAAGCGCTCGTACGACGAAGCTTTCGCGACCATCCGCAGTGGCAACTTCGACGGCGCGGTGGTGGCGTTGTATGGGTTCATGCGCCGCTACCCGAACAGCGGCTACATCGATTCGGCCCGCTTCTGGGCCGGCAACGCGCACTACGGCAAGCGCGAATACCGCGAAGCCATCGCCAGCTTCCGCGCCTTCATCGCCGGCGCGCCCGACCATGCGCGCATCCCCGAGGCGATGCTCGCGGTGGCCAACACGCAGGTCGAAATGAAAGACCCCAAGTCGGCCCGCGCCACCCTGGCCGAGCTGATCAAGCGCTACCCCGATTCCGAGGCGGCGCAGGCCGGCCGCGAGCGCCTGGCGGTCATCCGCTAGTCCCCCCGGCGCGCCGCGTGGCGGCGGCTTCTAAAATCGTCGGATGCAAAACATCGACACGGCCGCGCTG
>JAABTC010000284.1 GCA_011390055.1 Burkholderiales bacterium
CGTGGGCCATGCCGATGGCCACCGCCCGGTTGAGCGCCACCACCGGCGACGGGGCGGCCTGGTCCAGCGCGTCGTAAAGCATGACGATGCGCGGCCAGTCGGTTTGCGCGGCCTCTTGCGCCTGGGCGTGGCAGGCGGCAATGGCCGCCTGCAGGCAGTACGGGCCGGGCGGCACGCCATCCCGTTGCGTCAGGGTGTCTGCGTGCGACAGGGCGGTGAGGCCGCGGCGGATCAGCAGCGGGTCCCAGCGCGAGCGATCCTGGTCGAGCAGCAACACCGGGCGGCCTTCGGCATCGGTGCGGGCGGCGTTGCGCGAGGCCTGCAGGGCCATCAGCGCCACCAGGCCCTGCACCTCGGGCTCGTCGGGCATCAGGCCGGCGAGCACCTGGCCCATGCGCAGGGCCTCGTCAGAGAGCACAGGGCGCAGCGCGTCGTCACCCGCGGTGGCGGCGTAGCCCTCGTTGAAGATCAGGTAGAGCACCTCTAGCACCGAGCCCAGCCGGGCCGCACGCTCAGCGGCCAGCGGCACCTCGAACGGCACGGCGGCCGCAGCCAGCGCGCGCTTCGCTCGAACGATCCGCTGAGCGATTGTCGGCTCGGGGACGAGAAAGGCCCGCGCGATCTCGTCGGTGGCCAGACCGCCCACCACGCGCAGGGTCAGCGCCACGCGCGCCTCGGCCGAGAGCACCGGATGGCAGGCGGTGAAGACCAGGCGCAGCAGGTCGTCGCCGATGTCGTCCTGCTCGGCAGCGGCCAGCGCGTCGACGAAGTCGGGCACGACGTGCGCTTGCAGCGCCTCCAGGTCGGCGCCGATGGCTTCGTGCTTGCGCGCCTGCATCGACGCATGGCGCAGGCGGTCGAGCGCGCGGTGCTTGGCGGTGGCCATCAGCCAGGCCGCCGGGTTGTGCGGCACGCCCTCGGCCGGCCAGTGTTCGAGGGCGGCGACCAGCGCGTCCTGGGCCAGTTCCTCGGCCACGCCCACGTCGCGCGTCATGCGCGCCACGGCACCGATGATCTTGCCCGCTTCAGCGCGCCAGACGGCTTCGATCGCGCGGTGCGTTGCTACAGGATTCACAGACTGGCAACGCTTTCAGAGGAAGCAAGGGCCGACTTCGCGCACTTCGACCGTGGCCCAGGCTGCGGCCGGGCATTCGGCCGCGATGGCCAGGGCATCGTCGCGCGTGGGCACGTCCACCAGAAAGTAGCCTCCCACCAGTTCCTTGGCTTCCGCAAACGGACCGTCAACGACGTGGGGCTTGCCGCCGCGAACCTGCAGCCGACTGCCCGCCGCGGCCAGGGAATTCACACCCTGCAGGACGCCGCGTGTCTGCAGCGCTGCCGCGAACGCCTGCATCTGCAGGTACACGGCTTCGCCCGCCTCGCGCCCACGCTCTTCGCGCTGGCCTGGGGGTTCGACGATCAACAACAAGTACGCCATGGTCGGTTCTCTCCTTGTCACGAGAAAGCGGTGGGCTCAAGGGGGCGCCGCTGCACGCACGAGCCGCTCGAGCCAGCGCCGACCGTCGGGCCAGTCGCCCAGCCCGGCATCGCCGTTGATGTGGCCGGCCGGGCCCACGTTCACCAGCTCGGCTCCCCATTGCGAGGCCAGTGTGGCAGCGCGCTCCGGTGCACTGTACGGGTCGTCCTGGCTGACCACCGCGACCGTTGCGAACGGCAAGCGCTGCCGCAGGGTCGGACGCCAGGGCTGCAGGTTCGGGGGCAGGTCGGCACGTTCGAGGTCGGGCAGGGCCACCAGCAAGGCACCGCGCACGCGCGCGGTGTGCTGCGAGTGGCCCGCCCACGCGGCCACCAGATGGCAGCCCAGGCTGTGGGCCACCAGCACCGCCGGCGTGGGGCTCTCGAGCAGTACCTCTTCGAGTCGCGCCATCCAGTCGCCGCGCTTGGGCCAGACCCAGTCGCTCTGCGTCACGCGGCGGTGGCCGTGCGCCTGCTCCCAGCGGCTTTGCCAGTGCGTGGGGCCCGAGTCGAGCCAACCCGGCAACAACAACACCCGGCACGCCGCGATGTCGCTTGCCTTATCCTTGGATTCCATACTGCCCGCATTCTGCAATCCGCCATGAAAAAGCACACCGTCTTTGTCGATGGCCAGGAAGGCACCACCGGCCTGCGCATCCACGAGTACCTGGCCGCGCGCGCCGACATCGAAGTGCTCAAGATCGATCCTGAACAGCGCAAGAACGTGGCCGAGCGTGCGCGCCTGCTCAACGAAGCCGACGTGGCCTTCCTGTGCCTGCCCGACGTGGCTGCGCGCGAGGCCGTTTTCCTGATCAACAACGACCGCACGTGCGTGATCGACGCCAGCACTGCGCACCGCGTGGCGCCGGGCTGGGTGTTCGGTGTGCCCGAGCTGGCGCCGAGCCAGCGCGATGCCTTGCGCAAGGCCAAGCGCATCGCCAACCCGGGCTGCCATTCCACGGCCTTCATCGCGCTGCTGCGGCCGCTGGTCGACGCCGGCATCGTGCCGCGCGAGCTGCCGGTGAGTGCCAGCTCGATCACCGGCTACTCGGGTGGCGGCAAGAAGATGATCGAGGAGTACCAGTCGGCCGGGCGCGCAGCGCAACTCGACGCGCCGCGGCCCTACGGCCTGAAGCTCGGCCACAAGCATGTGCCCGAAATGATGGCCTACACCGGCCTCACGACCAAGCCCGTGTTCATGCCGATCGTCGGCCCGTTCTACAAGGGCCTGGCCGTCAGCGTACCGCTGCACTTCTCGCAGCTCAAGCCGGGCACCGACGGCGCGGCGCTGGTGCGTGCCTTCGAGCGCCACTACGAGGGCGAGCGTTTCATCCGCGTGATGCCGGTGGGCGACCCGTCGCTGGCCGAGCCCAACTTCTTCGACGTGCAGGGCAGCAACGACACCAACTGCATCGACCTGTTCGTCTTCGCCGACGACCGGCAAGCCATCCTGATCGCACGCGAAGACAACCTGGGCAAGGGCGCCAGCGGCGCGGCGGTGCAGTGCATGAACCTGCACCTGGGTTGCGACGAAGGGCTGGGCCTGTAGGGAAAGACGTGTCACCGATCTTTCACCGCATCGCCGGCGCGCCCGATCCGGTGGCGCCGTTCAGCCATGCCACGGAGGCCGATGGCTGGGTCTTCCTGACCGGCCAGATGCCGTTCGCGGGCACCTCGATCGACGAGCCGTATCCCGAGGGCATCGACGCGCAGACCCATCAGGTGATGCAGAACCTGCAGACGGTGCTCGCCGGTTGCGGCCTCGGCCTGGGCCATGTGCTGTCGGTGCGCATCTACCTGCGCCACTTCGACACC
>JAABTC010000285.1 GCA_011390055.1 Burkholderiales bacterium
GCGGCTTCGACAGCCCCAGGTGCGCGAGCAGGCCCCCGCCGACGCGCGTGTCTTCGCACGCGACGGCGTCGACCAGGCCCAGCACATGCACCGCGCGCAGCGTCAGGTCGGCCAGGTTGCCGATCGGCGTGGCCACGATGTACAGGCTGCCGGACGGGTAGTGTTGCGCGCCCGCCGCGGCCGCGGCGGCCTGGGCGATGATTGCGGCATCGATGGAGGTGGCGACGATGTTCTCCCGCCGCAAAGCGGCAACCGATCGGCAGGTCAGCGGCGACGCGGCCGAGGCGCGGGCTCTGGCCCATCTGCAGCAGCAGGGCCTGGTCCTGGTCGAGCGCAATTATCGGGTCGCGCGCGGGCCGAACGCGCGCGGCGGCGAGGTCGACCTGATCCTGCGCGATCGCGACGGGACCCTGGTCTTCGTCGAGGTCCGGGCCCGTGCGGATGGGCGGCACGGTGGCGCTGCGGCCAGCGTCGGCCCTGCCAAGCGCGCGCGCCTGGTGCTCGCTGCACGGCACTACCTGCGCCGCTACGCCGCACCGCCGCCCTGCCGCTTCGACGTGGTGGCGATCGACGGTGGCGAACTCGAGTGGCTGATGGCCGCTTTCGACGCTGCATGAACCCAGGGCCACGGCCGGGCGCCGATCGGCCGCATGGGGCGGGCGCGGCTCTCGTTGCGCTGGCCGTTTTGGCCGTGTTGGCGCTGGGGGCCTGCAGCGGCTGGCGGGAACCGATGGTGGCCACGGGCGCACCCGCCGAGCACCGCTGCCCGCTTGCGGCGCTGACCGTGGTGGCCGAGGCCGACGCCGATGCCGCGCTGGCCTGCGATGGCGCCGCGGCCGGACTGGCCTTTCTGGCCAGCGCGGGGCCGGCCGCTGCGCCGCCGATCGTGATCGAGGTCGCCACGCGCCTGCCGGCGGAGGTCAGCGACACGGCGATCGCCGCCTACAACCGGCGCACGGGCCGGATCACGGTGCTGCGCTACGACCGTTTCCTGCGGCTCGGCGTCTGGTTCAAGGTGCCGATCGAGCGCGAGCTCTACCGCAGCCTCTTTGCCCACGAGGTGGCTCACGCCGCCGCGGTGGCGCTGTCGGGGACGTCCGGGCTGGACACCGGGGCCCACGAATACGTCGCCTATGTGGCGATGTTCGCCACGATGGCACCGGCGCTGCGCGAGCGGGTGCTGGCGCGTTTCGACGAATCCGGCTTCACCCACGACCAGCAGATCAACAGCATGGTCTATGCGTTCGACCCGGAACAGTTCGGGGTCGACGCCTGGCGGCACTACACCGGCCTGCGCGATCGCAGCGCCTTCCTGCGCCGCGTGCTCGAGGGAAAGGCGCTGCGCGAGCCGCGTCCCTTGGGCGATTGAGCGCCGTCCATCGGCCAGGAGCGCTCGGCACGCAGGTGTGCCAAAAAGTGCGTGTCATATGATCCACGACCATGCTCGAACAGCGCATTCAGCAGCAGTTCTTCGATGCGGCCGACCTGTTGTCGCAGACCGCCGAAGCCCTCTCCAAACCGATTGCCGATGCGGCCCACGCCTTGCTCGGCTGCATCACCGCGGGCGGCAAGCTGATGTGGTGTGGCCAGGGGCCGGCGCGCTACCTGGCCCAGCATGGCGCCGGGTTGCTGGTCGGGCGGTTCGAGCGTGAGCGGCCGGGGCTGCCGGCCCTGGCGGTGGCCGGGGCCAGCGAGGTGCTGGCACTCGGCTCGCCGGGCGACGTGCTGGTGGCGATCTGCCTGGACGGTGCGGCTGCGGACCTGGACGCCGCGGTGGCCGCTGCGCAGCGGCGCGAGATGACCATCGTTGCGCTGACCGGCCGCGATGCCGGCAGCTTGGCGGAACGATTGAGCGAGACCGATGTCCACATCGCTGTGCCGCACGAGCGTGCGGCCCGTCTGCAGGAGGTGCACACGCTGGTGCTGCACTGCTTGTGCGACGCGGTGGACTTGCAACTTCTGGGTGAACAGGAACCGATATGAACAAGACCCGAGCTTTTTCCCTGCTCCGATCGGCCACGCTCGTCGGCGTGGCCTCGGCCGCGTTGAGCGGCTGTGCGGCGCTGCTCATCGGCGGCGCTGTCGGCACGGCGCTCATGGTGTCCGACCGCCGCACCTCGGGCGTGCAGATCGAAGACCAGGCCATCGAGCTGAAAGCGCTCACCCGCATCCGCGAAGCGGTCGGCAACCGCGGCCACATCAGCGCCACCAGCTACAACCGCACGCTGTTGCTGACGGGCGAGGTGGCCAGCGAAGCCGACCGCACCGCGCTCGAACAAACGCTCTCGCGCATCGAAAACCTGCGCTCCACCGTCAACGAACTGGCCGTGATGGGATCGAGCTCGATGGCCTCGCGCTCGAGCGACACCGTGATCACCAGCCGCGTGAAAGCGAACTTCCTCGACGCCAAGGACCTGCAGGCCAATGCGATCAAGGTGGTGACCGAGCGTGGCACTGTCTACCTGATGGGCCGCGTGACCGAACGCGAAGCCACCCGCGCCACCGAGCTGGCGCGCGGCATCTCCGGCGTGCAGAAGGTGGTGCGGGTGTTCGAGATCCTCACCGAGGCTGAGCTGACGGATCTCGGTTCGAAGAAGAACTGACGGCTTCAGTCCAGTCGCTTGATCAGGCTCGACGTGTCCCAGCGCTGCCCGCCCATCGCCTGCACGTCGGCATAGAACTGGTCGACCAGGGCCGTCACCGGCAGTTGCGCGCCATTGCGGCGGGCTTCGTCGAGCACCAGGCCGAGGTCCTTGCGCATCAGGTCGACGGCAAAACCGAAGTCGAAGCGCCGCTCGACCATCGTCGTGCCACGGTGGTCCATCTGCCAGCTTTGCGCGGCGCCCTTGCCGATCACCTCCAGCACCTGTGCCATGTCCAGGCCGGCTTTCTGGCCGAAGGCGATGGCCTCGGCCAGCCCCTGGACCAGGCCGGCCACCGCGATCTGATTGACCATCTTGGCCAGCTGGCCGGCGCCGGATTCGCCCACCCGCGTGACGGCCTTGGCGAAGGCCATCGCCAGCGGCCGGATGCGCTCGAACGGCTCGGTGTCGCCGCCGCACATCACCGTCAGCGCCCCGTTGACGGCGCCTGCCTCACCGCCCGACACCGGCGCGTCGAGGTAGTCGCAGCCCATCCCGTTGATGCGCTTGGCGTAGGCCTTGGTCTCGATGGGCGAAATGCTGCTCATGTCGACGACGGTTTTCCCGGCCGTCAAACCTTCAGCCACGCCGTCCTTGCCGAACAGCACCGCTTCGACGTCAGGGGTGTCGGGC
>JAABTC010000286.1 GCA_011390055.1 Burkholderiales bacterium
GAAGCGCCTGAATTCCAGCGCGCGGCCAAGTCGGGCGACGACCTGCTCGTCGCCTGCACGCAGGAGAGCCGCCTGTTCCTCGAGCTGAACGAGCAGACGGTCGGCGCGCCGAGCGTGGCCGAGAGGCCGATCCGCTTCGTCAACATCCGCGAGACCGGCGGCTGGTCGGAGGACGCAGCCAAGGCCACGCCGAAGATCGCGGCCTTGATCGCCGCAGCCCAGTTGCCCGAGCCCGAGCCGGTGGCCACCGCCGGCTACAAGAGCGCGGGCCACTGCCTGGTGATCGGCCCTGCAGCGGCGGCCGAGCATGCCGCGCACCTGCTCGGCCCCGGCTTGCAGACCAGCTTGTTGCTGACCGCGGGTGGCCTGCTCGCCCAGCAGCGCGAACGCGCCGTGCACGCCGGCCGGCTGACGGGCCTGACCGGCTGGCTGGGCGCGTTCGAGGCGCGCTGGACTTCGAGCAACCCGATCGACCTTGACCTGTGCACGCGTTGCAACGCCTGCATCGACGTCTGCCCTGAGGGCGCGATCGACTTCAGCTACCAGATCGATCTGGCCAAGTGCACCGCGCACCGCGACTGTGTCCGTGCCTGCGAAGCGGCCGGCGCGATCGACTTCCAGCGCCCGGCGCTCGAGACCGTGGCCCAGTTCGACCTGGTGCTCGACCTGCGTGCCGACGCGTCGGCACCGGCCTTCCGGCAACATGCGGTGCCGCAGGGTTATTTCCATGTGGGCAGGGACCCGGATTTGCTGTTCGACGCGGTGCTGAAGTTGCGCGACCTGGTCGGCGAGTTCGACAAGCCGAAGTTCTTTCACTACAAGCCCAAGCTCTGCGCGCACAGCCGCAACGAACAGATCGGCTGCACCGCCTGCATCGACGTCTGCTCGGCCGTGGCCATCCGCAGCGATGCCTCGCTCAAGGGCAAGTCGGGCGGGCGGCTGCGCACCGGGGCCACGCCGGCCGCGCCGCTGCCGGGCGGGCAGGGCGGCGGCATCTTCGTCGAGCCGCACCTGTGCATCGGCTGCGGCGCCTGCACCACGGTCTGCCCGAGCGGTGCGCTGGCCTACGCCACGCCCAACACGGTCGACCAGGGCCGGCGCATCCGCACGCTGCTCTCGACGTACCAGAAGGCCGGCGGGCGCGACGCGGCTTTGCTGATCCACAGCCAGGGCGAAGGCCTGCGCCGCATCGATGCCCTGGGCCGTGCGGCAGTCAGCACCCGCCATGCGCAGCCGGCCGCCAAGCGCGTGCGCGGCGTGCCGTCGCGCGTGCTCCCGCTGGACGTCTGGCACACCGCCAGCGTGGGCATCGACCTGTGGCTTTCGGCCATCGCCCTCGGCGCGAGCCAGGTCTGGGTGCTGCTGACCGAGGAAGAAGCACCCGACTACCGCCGTGCGCTGGCCGAGCAGATGGCGGTGGCGCAGGCCATCCTGAGCGGCCTGGGCCTGGCCGGCACGCACCTGCGCCTGATCGAGGCGGCCGACGTGGCGGCGCTCGACGCCGCGCTGCAGGCCACCCCGGCCCAGGCCGTCGCAAGGCCGGCGAGCTTTTCGCCGCAGGCCGACAAGCGCGCCACACTCGAGCTGGCCATCGACCACCTGATCGGCAACGCGGTGCGGGCAGTCGACGGCCAGGCCGCCGAGGCTGCCATCGCGCTGCCGGCAGCAGGCTCGCCGCTCGGCACGCTGATCGTCGACACCGACAAGTGCACGCTGTGCCTGTCCTGCGTCGGCGCCTGCCCCGAGGCCGCGCTGGCCGACAACCCCGATCTGCCGCAGCTGCGTTTCATCGAGAAGAACTGCGTGCAATGCGGGTTGTGTGCCAAGACCTGCCCCGAAGACGCGATCCGCCTCGAGCCGCGCCTGTGGCTGGCCGATGGCGGCAAGGCCCGCAAGGCGCTGCGCGTGATGGCCGAAGCGCAGCCTTACGCCTGCATCCGTTGCGCCAAGCCCTTCGGCACCTTGAAAGCGATCGAATCGATGGTGGCCAAGCTGGCCGGCCACTCGATGTTCCAGGGAGCGACGGCCGAGCGCTTGAAGATGTGCAGCGACTGCCGCGTGATCGACATCCACACCAACGCCAACGAAGTGAAGATCACCGAGCTGTGAGACGCTCGGCCCGTCACCGTTCGCCTTGAGCCTGTCGAAGGGCTTCCGCATGAAACTAGACCCTGTTCCGCTGGCGCTGCAATCGCGCGACGAAGGCCAAGAGCTCCAGCGTGCCGAGCTTTACGGGCTGCTGGCCCGACTCTGGCTGGCGCCGCCCGATGCGGCGCTGTTCGAGCAATTCCAGGTGGCCGTGACCGAGGCGCCGCAGCCCGGCTCGTTCCTCGAAGCGCCCTGGCAGGATCTGGTCGCCGCGATGCGGGCCAGCAACGTCGCGGCGGCGGCGGCCGAATTCGAAGCCCTGTTCGTCGGCATCGGCAAACCCGACGTGCTGCAGTACGGCTCGCAGCACCTGGCCGGGGCGCTGAACGAAAAGCCGTTGGTGGCGCTGCGCAGCGACCTGGCCGACCTGCAACTCACGCGCGACCCGGCGGCCATCGAGACCGAGGACCACATTTCTTTCCTGTTCGAGGTGATGCGCTACCTGATCGCCGGCGACGACCTGGCGGTCTGCAACCTCGAGCGTCAGCGACAGATCTTCCGGGCTCACATCCAGCCCTGGGTCGGCACCGCGCTGGCCGATGCGGTCACGGCGCACCCGCGCGCCCGCCTGTACGCGGCGCTGGCGGTGTTCACCCGGGCGTTCGTCGAAGTCGAAGCCCAGGGCTTCGACATGATCGAGTGATCGGCTTCAGCCGAGCCGGCTGAACTGCTCGACGAAGGCCGGCTCGTCGGCCGGCGACAGGCAGCGCAGGTCGAGCCGCAGCTGTCCGTCTTCCACACGCCCGATCACCGGGCGCGGCAGGGCACGCAGCGCGGCCGCAAGGCGGTCGGGGAAGCTGCCAGCGCGCTTGGCAGCCGGCGGCGGGCCGAGCGCGAGGCAGACACTGTCGAGCCGGTCGACCGGCAGCGAGCCGCTGCCGATCTGGCTCTTGCAAGGCAGGGCCTGCACGTGGATCTTGGGCGCCAGAACCTGGGCGAGCTGCGGCTGCAGCCGATCGGCGGCGGCGCGAATCTCGGCCAGCGGCCGCGTCAACAGGCGCAGCGTGGGCAGGCGCTCGGCGATGCGGTCGGGGTCGCGGTAGAGCTTCAACACCGCCTCGAGGGCAGCGATCGTCATCTTGTCCAGGCGCAGCGCGCGCTTGAGCGGGTGACGCTT
>JAABTC010000287.1 GCA_011390055.1 Burkholderiales bacterium
GATCTTCTCGTAGCCCTTGAGCGCGTTGATCACCGTGCGCTGGCTGCTGATGAACGGGTTGCGCGTGGCGCTCTCGCTACGTGCGGCGTCGGGGATGCCGGTGATGCTGGCCCATACCGTCTTCGCCGTGCCCGACACCGGGACATGGAGGTTGCGGAACAGCCAGCCCTCGCGCGCGAGGGCGTCGAGCCTGGGGGTGGGGTCGAGTGGGTTGCCGAACAGCTTGGAGCGGCTCGCGCCCAGCGATTCGAGCATGATGAAAACGACGTTGGGCTGCCGTGCGTTGGCGATCCGGTGGGCTTGCGGTCCCACCGTGCGCGCCATCGACAGCGTGGCCGGATCGGGCGCGCTGACCGACAGGTAGTTCGCGACAACGTCGTAATGTTGCGCCAGAGCGCTGCGGTCGTATTGCTCGACGGGGATGCGATGGGTGTCGTAGATGAACACCACCGGGTTGATCCCGAGCGCGCCGACTGCGGCGTTGCCGGAGAAGAAGGCGTCACTCCAGCGCAGCGGCACCGGGTTCTGCAGGTTGATGTTGTCCACCCGGCCGAGCATTCCGAGCAGGCCGAGCAGGGTGACGATGGTGATTCCGGTCACGCGTGCGCCCAACCCAATTGACCGCCGCGGCGGCCGATCCAGCGTTGCCCGCGCGACCCTGAGCAGCAGCGCGATGAACACCGCCGACACCAGCAACCAGCCGAGCGTGATCCACACCACCGGGTAGCTCTCCCACATCATCCGCGCCGAGATGTCGGTGTCGCCGATAAAACGGAACACGGTCGCGCTCACGCGCTGGCCAAGGTAGGAGTAGTGGCCGAAGTCGATCACATACACCAGCAGCACCGCGAGCGTGGCCAGTTCAAGGTAGATGCTGGTCAGCGCCCGCGTAGCCCGGCAGCGCACCAGGTTGATCCGTGGCAGTGCAGCGGCGAGCGCGACCGGCAGCATCAGCAGGATGGCCAGGCGCAGGTCGAAGCGCAGGCCGATCGACAGGGTCTGAAGGATGACGCCGGTGCGTTCGGCCGCGAGTGCGGTGTGGTCGGCAAAGACGAGCAGAAAGACGATGCGTAGCGCGACAAATAGGGCGAAGAACAGCGCCACGCCGGCGCTCAGAAAACGGATGCGGCGGGAGTGCAGCCAGGACATGCAATGGCCTTGTTTGCAAAAGTTAAGCGCACGAGGATAGCCGGAATCGGCCGCCGAGTTAACCGAGTTTGTTCAGGGCGGTGGTAGGTGCTGGTCGAGCCACTGATGCAGCGCGCTGGCTGCCGGCCAGTTGCGCAGCAGGCGTTTGCGATCGCGCTGCCAGGCGCGTGCATAGCGGGCCGCGCTGCGGTGTTGGGACATGGCGTCGAGGTCGATCACCTGCACCTCGCCGTCGTCCCACAGCAGGTTTGTCGCCTTCAGGTCGCCGTGGCTGATTCGTTCGCGGTGCAGGGTGGCGAACAGGGTCTGCAGTGCGGCGGCTTCGGCGGGGGGCGGGGGGCGCTCGGGGTCGAGGTGGGTGAGCAGATCGCGCCCGGCGCAGTATGCGGTGACCAGCCACGCCCGCCCGCGTAGCGGCCCCCAACGCTCTTCGATCAACGCCAGCGGGGCCGGGGTTGAAATGCCGAACAGGCGCAGGCGGTGCGCTTCGCGCCACGAGTGCCAGCCCCGGCTCGGGCGCCACAGGCGCGACAGTGCGTGGCGCAGGCTCTTCAGGTTGTAGCGCTTCACCACCACCGTGCGCTCGGCCAGCGCCACCCGCGCTACCGTACACGTGTTGCCGCGCTTGAGGATGGTCGCGCTTTCCATGCAGTGGTCGGGGGCATCGAGCAGGGGCGAGAGCGTGGCGGCTTCGCTGCGCACCACCGCTTCGAAACGGTGGAAGCGCTTGCTCACCCTGAACAGCGAGCAATCGCGACCGGTCTTGTCCAGGTAGTCGCGCAGGCGCCAGGCACGCTCCGCCTGGAGGGCAGCGGCGAGAGTGGAACCAATGGGGTCAGAATCAAAGGTGTCTGACCCCATTGATTTAATTGATTTCATTGATTCTGCCATTGATTCTTGGTAGGCGACGAGTAGTGACCCGAGTGCGCCGTCCCAGGTGCGCGGCAGCTGCGCGATCAGCATGGCGAGGTCGCGGGCGGCGATTTTTTCGGTTAGCAGCGCGGGACCGTGGTCGCGCACGGCGTCGCCGTCGATCAGCAGCACGGCGCCGTCGTGGCGCAGGAAGTTGCCTAGATGCAGGTCGTCGTGACTGAGCCCGGCCGCGTGCGCGCGACCGAGCAGGGCGAAGGCGGGGGCGAGCAGGGCGATGGCTGCGGCGTTGCCGGGGCGGGCGTGGTGGGGCAGCGCACGCCAGTCGTCGAGCACTGTGGTGGCCTGATCGAGAAAGCGCGACAGCAGCACGTGGCCGCCGCCGGGCAGGGCTGCGGCCAGCACCAGGTCCGGGGTCGGCACGCCCGCCTTGGTCAGCGCGACGATGCCGCGCTGCTCACGGCCCCAGTGGCGGGCGCTGTTGCGGTCGATGAAGAGCTTGGCCAGCACCGCCGCGCCGTCAAGCCGGCCTTCGCCGACCACGCGCTTGCCTGGCAGCACCCGCAGCAGGCGCAGCACGAGCAGCTCGCGGCCATCGTCCATGCGCACCCGAAACGGGGCTGGGGGCGTGCGACCGGCGGCGCGCAGTGCGGCCGCATCAAGCAGCGGAACCGCGTTGGGCTGCATGTTGTGGTTGGATGGAACAATCGCGGGTTCGGGCGCGGGGACGGTGTTCATCGGCGCGCTGCCTTGCGCGTTTCGCGCTTGATCACCGCGCGTGCCAGTTGCCGGCTTGCATCGTCGAGCGTGCGCACGCCGGCGTAGCCGAGCAGAAAACGCAGGCGCTCGGTGGCACGCAGGCCGTGGGTGTGGCGGTTGAGGGTGTCGAGGTCGCGCACGCGATCGCGCAGCCCCAGGCGAAGGGTTTTTTCAAGATCGATCAAGCGTGCGGCGGGCCCTGGGGCGGATGCATCCGGGGGGCGGATGAAGATGTGTTTTGGGTAGAGGCAGTTGTGCAACCGGCCCGCGCTGTGCAAGGTGCGGATCAGCGCTGCGGTCTCGTCTAACAGATAGCGCCGGGTGGCGCGCGCCAGCACGGGCCAGTCGTGCAGCCACGCGTCGAGCGGGCGGAAGCCGTCGAGCGCGCGCGTAACCAACATCGCGCACGCCTTGCCCGCGATCCGGCGTTGGCCGAAGTAGGCCGCCTCGAGCGCGGGAATGCCTAGCTGCTGG
>JAABTC010000288.1 GCA_011390055.1 Burkholderiales bacterium
TCGAACACCGGCTCGATCCGCAGCGCGAGCTGGGCGTTGTAGTCGCGCATGACCTTGATCACGAGACCGGAGAGCGCCAGCACGGCCACCAGGTTGACCACCGTCATGAAGGCCATCGAGAGGTCCGCCATTGCCCAGACCAGCGGCAGGTCCAGCTGGGCCCCGGTAACGAGACCGGCGAGGACCAGCCACCGGAAGACGGTCAGCAGGCGCTTGTCGTCATGGATGAAAGCCAGGCTTGTTTCACCGTAGTAAGTGTTGGCCAGGATGGAGGTGAACGCGAAAAACAGCAGCGCCACCGCCATGAAGCTCGCGCCCCAGTCACCCACCAGCGCGCTCATGGCCAGCTGGGTCAGCGCCATGCCGGTCACGCCCGCACCCGCTTCGAACTGTCCCGACACGAGGATAATGGCCGCGGTGCAGGAGCAGATCACGATGGTATCGGTGAACACGCCGAGCATCTGCACGTAGCCTTGTGTGGCGGGGTGCCGCACGTCGGCCGTGGCCGCCGCGATGGGCGCGCTGCCGGCACCTGCCTCGTTGGAAAACAGGCCGCGCCGGACCCCGTTCATCAGCGCCTGGGCGATGCCGTAACCGAGCACACCGCCCGCGGCCTGCCCGATGCCGAAAGCGCTGTCGATCACCAGGCGGATCACCTGCGGCATGCGATCCAGGTGCGCCAGCACCAGCCAAAGCGCCACGCCCAGGTAGGCGATTGCCATGAACGGCACGACGATCTCCGCGACCCGCGCAATCCGGCGGATGCCGCCGAAAATCACCAGGCCGGCCACGATGGCCGTCAGCAAGCCGGTCCAGCCGGGGTCAATGCCCGTGACCTGTTCGACGGCAACCGCCATCGAATTCGACTGCACGCCATTGAAGGCGATCGGATAGGCGATGATCAGGAATACCGAGAACAGGATCCCCATCCAGCGCTTGCCAAGGCCGTACTGCATGTAGAAGGCCGGCCCGCCACGGTAGCTGCCGTCACCGTTGGGCACCTTGAAAAGCTGCGCGAGCGTGGACTCGAAAAAGCTCGTCGCCATGCCCAGCATGGCCGTTACCCACATCCAGAACACGGCCCCGGGACCGCCCAGCTCCAGTGCCACGGCGACGCCGGCCAGGTTGCCCGTGCCCACGCGCGCGCCCAGGCTGGTGCAATAGGCCTCGAAGGACGAGATGCCGCCGTGCTCGCGCCTGAAGCTGCGCTTCATCACGCCGAAGGTATGCGCGAAATGGCGGAGCTGGATGAAGCCCGACATCAGCGTGAACAACAGCCCCGCGCCCAGCAGCAACCAGATGAGCAACGAGCCCCACATCAGCTGGTTGCCGGCGTCGATGAACTCTTTCACGCGGATCCTTTTTGCAAGTCACGCAAGCTTACGCGAGAACAAACGACCGTCGCAGTCGCTCAGTCACCCCGGTCGGGTTGCGGATACGCCAGCCGGCGGAAGGCGTGCCGCTCGAAAGGCCTCCAGTCGTCCTCGGTCTGTGCCAATCGATCGGCGATCGCCCACAAGGCCAGCGGGTTGTGGCCAAGCCCGCAATGACTGCCGTGCACGCGAATGTTTTCCGTGCGTTCCGAGGGATGCTCCAGCGAGCAACGCCAATGCACGACGCCGTCTGTGCGCGTGTAGATCGAGGTGGCGGGCACCGGCGGCGGCTGCGACAGCCGAGCGAGCAACGCCGGGTCCATCTGCGCCTCACGCTGGCCGCTGACGTCTTCGTAAAGCAGCGTTACCGCCGTGCCGGTGTGGTGACGAAATGGCGAACCGAGCGTGATCACCATGCGGACATCCCCGGGGGACATCCATGCCAGTTCACGCGCGTACAGTCCGCCGAGGCTCCAGCCGATCACGCTGACCTTGCGCCCGTAGCGCCGCCGCAGTTCGCTCAGCCGCCCGCGCAGGCGTTCCTCTTTTTCGCCCACCCCGCCGAGGTTCCGGCCCAGCTTCCAGCGGTGCGCCGCGTAGCCGAGCGATTTCAGAAACTGTCGCAGCGGGAAGGTCGAGTTGCCGGCCGCCAGGAAGCCCGGAAGCACCAGCACGGGATGGCCGTCGCCGAGCGGCGCCTGGCGCAACAGCGGGTAGAGCCACGCCATCGCGCCCAGCTCGAAAACCGCGCGCCCTTCCAGCATCTGCCACAGCAGCGGCGGCGGGCCGAACTGTCCCTCAGCCCCGGCCATGCACGCTCTTAGCCTTACGGCGACGCCCACGCTCCGGCTTCGCCGCCGCGCCTTTGCTCGTGGCCGCCGCGTCGCGAAGCTCGGCGAAGCTGTCGCGGATTCCCTCCAGCAGCCGGTCCATGTCCGGCACCGCTTCGTGGGCGGCGGTCGCGCTGATCGACAGGGTGTCCATGTAGCTGGTCACCACCAGGATCAGGCCGAGCCCGTCCAGCACGGGCGCGGTGCCGTAACCCTGCACCAGCCGGGCGCTTCCCAGGTAAAGCGGTTCACGCGGGCCCGGCACGTTGGTGATCACCAGGTTGAACGGCGGCCGGTGATAACGGGCGAGGTGCAGGCCGGAATAGAGCCCGGCGGCGGCCGTCGCCAGCGAATAAGGCACGAAGCGGGAAGTGTCGGCCAGAGTGGCGGCGCCGATGGCGTCGGTGTAGGCCTTGCTGTCCACCGCGTGCTGGTGAATTTTCGCCAGGCGTTGCAGTGGCTTGCGCGCCTTCACCTCCAGCGGCACCAGCATCGCCGAGACCCGATTGCCACCGCTTTGCATCTTGTTGCGGATGGAGATCGGCGCCATCGCGACGAGGTCCTCGTCCGGCAGATTGCCGTACGATGCGAGGTAACGATGCAGTCCACCGCTGCACACGGCAAGCACGACGTCGTTGACCGTCGCGCCGGGCACCGCAGCGCGAATCTCGCGCACGTCAGCCATCGGCAGCGTGACGGCATCGAAATTGCGCCGCGAACTGATCGCCACGTTGAAGGGACTGCGCGGCGCCTGGAACAACATCGGCGGCGCATGTTGACCCCCGGAAAGCATTTCCCGACCGGCGCCCAGGCTGCCGCGCAGCAGGCCTGCGGCCCAGCTGGCCGCCTGCCCGGGCTGGCGCAGCGCACCCGCCAGGCTGCGTCCCAGCAGGCCCAGCGAGCCGGGCACCGACTCGGGCTTCTTCCTGCGCACGGCGCGCCGCCGGGGCTCTAGGCGCCGCGGCATCGTGCTCCAGACCGCGTTGAACATGTCCAGCGTGCCCAGCCCGTCGGCCGCGGCGTGGTGCACCCGTGAGATGAC
>JAABTC010000289.1 GCA_011390055.1 Burkholderiales bacterium
GCGTTGCGCTGGAGCCGGTCGAGGCCTCGATCGGTGCGCAAGCGCTGCTGCGCGGCAGCCTGCCGTTGCCAGAAGGCTTCAAGCCGCGTCAGGTGACCGTGCAGGTGGTCGAGCGCGCCGGCGGCAAGCCGCTGGGCATGCGCGTGCTGGCGGTCAAGTAGCGCGAGCTCGGCCCGCGCCGGGCGCTCTCAGCGCCGCGGCCGCCCGGCCTGCGGCGAAGTCGGTTGACCCTTGGGCGTGCGGGTGCGCGCCGTCCAGGTCTTGAACGCGTTCGGCGTCATCTCACGCTTGAGCAGCGCCACCACCTGGCCGTGCGACAGGCCGCACTCGCGCAGCACCGCATTGAACGGCGGGCGGTCGTCCCAGGCGACCTCGATGACACGGGCGATCTGTTCGGGGGTGAGGGGTGGTGCAGTCTTGGCCATTGCCGATTGTCGTGCAGGTCAACGCGCCCCGAACGAGGCACCCCGGTAGAGGTCCTTGAATTCGCGCGGCTGCGAGCGCCAGTACTGCGGCGGCACCACCACCTGCGCGCCCAGTCGGGCGGCCGCATGCCAGGGCCAGCGGGGGTCGTAGAGCATCGCGCGGCCCAGCGCGATGGCGTCGGCCTGGCCCTGGGCGAGGATCGCCTCGGCCTGCTCGGGCTCGGTGATCAGGCCCACCGCGAAGGTCGGCAGGCCCACGCCCTCCTTCACGCGTTGCGCGAGCATCACCTGGTAGCCCGGGCCGATCGGGATCGACTGCGCCGGAGAGACGCCGCCCGAGGAAACGTGCACCGCCGCACAACCGCGCGCCTTCAGCTCGGCCGACAGGGCCAGCGTGCCTTCGATGTCCCATCCGCCCGGCACCCAATCGGTGGCCGACACGCGCAACCACACCGGCCTGCCGGCTGGAAACGCCTCGCGCACCGCGTCGAACACCTCGAGCGGAAAGCGCATGCGGTTGGCCAGGCTGCCGCCGTACGCGTCGCTGCGCTGGTTGGACAGCGGCGACAGGAACTGGTGCAGCAGGTAGCCGTGGGCGCCGTGGAGTTCGAGCGCGTCGAAGCCCAGCCGTGCCGCGCGGCGGGCGGCCGCGACGAAAGCCTGGCGCACGCGCTGCAGGCCTGCGAGATCGAGCGCGGCGGGCGGGTCTTCGGTGGGCAAGTGCGGCAGCGCCGACGCCGACACGGCGGGCCACGCACCCGGCTCGCCGGCACGGATCTGCTGGCCCCCCAGCCAGGGCGCGCGGCTCGAGGCCTTGCGTCCGGCGTGGGCCAATTGCAGCCCGAGCTTGATCGGCGACACCCGTCGTACCGCGTCGACCACACGCCCCAGCGCGGCCTCGTTCGCATCCGAGTACAGGCCCAGACAGCCCGGCGTGATGCGACCCTCGGCCGACACCGCCGTGGCCTCCAGGATCAGCAACCCAGCCCCCGAGACGGCCAGCTGGCCCAGATGCATCAGGTGCCAGTCGGTCGCGCTGCCGTCCTCGGCCGAGTACTGGCACATCGGCGCGATGACGATGCGGTTGTCGAGCTGCAGGTCGTCGAGCCGCAGCGGTTGGAACAGAAGGCTCATGCGGCACTGTAGCGGCCGCGCACAATGCGGTGGATGGACCGGCTTTTCTTCGCACTCGGCAGCTTGAGCGCCGCCCTCGCCGTGGCCCTGGGCGCCTTCGCTGCCCATGCCCTGCGCGCGCGTCTGGAGGCGCCGATGTTGGCGGCCTTCGAGACCGGCGTGCGCTACCAGCTCACCCACGCGCTGGCCTTGCTGGCCGTGGCCTGGGCCTGCACCCGCTGGCCGAACGGCGCGACGCGTGCCAGTGGCTGGCTGTTCGTGGTGGGCAGCGTGCTGTTTTCGGGCAGCCTGTACGCCTTGAGCCTGACCGGCATGCGCGGGCTGGGCGCCATCACGCCGCTCGGCGGCGTGGCATGGATCGCGGGATGGCTGTGCCTGGCCTGGGGCGCCTGGCGGCAGTGACCGGCCTCCACATCACCGACATCGAACGGGCCATCAACTGGTGGCGCGAGCGTTCACCTTCGCCCGACGGGATCACGGCCTGCGCGGAGGTGCGGGCGCTGGCCGAAGTCTATGCGCTGATGGTCTATTACCGCGAGCTGCAGTGCGACGAGTCCACGATGCCGCACGCTGCCCTGCAGGCCTGGCTGGCCTGGTACGCCAGCACCCCCGATGCACCGTGCATCGCCATCTGCTCGACGGCGCAGGGCGACGCGGTGTGCAAGGGCTGCGGCCGCACCGAGCAGGAAGTTCAGCACTGGCCGTCGCTGACGCCGGCCGTCAAGCGCGCGGTGTGGCGCCGCATCACGATGGCGTCGACCGCCTGGCGCTTCAACCGCTATGCCGAGCGGGCGCGCCAGGCCAGCGGCATCGACCACCCGGACGCGGCCGACTTCGCCGACCCGCCGTTGCCGCCCCGCGCGCAGCCCCGTTCGCCGGCATGAGCGCCAGCACGCAGGGCCTGCGGCTGAGCACTGCACGCATCGTGGCCCTGGCCTGGCCGGTGCTGGTGGGCCAGGTGGCGGTGCTGGCCTTCACCACCGTCGACACGGCGATGGTGGCGCGCCATTCCACCGCCGACCTGGCCGCGCTGGCGGTCGGCGCCGCGGCCTACATCGCGGTCTTCATCGGCCTGTCGGGCGTGGTGCTGGCCATCGGGCCGCTGGCCGGCCAGCTCTTCGGCGCGCGCCGCCACGCCGCGGCGGGCGCGCAGCTGCACCAGGCGGTGTGGCTGGCGCTCGGTCTGTCGCTGATCGGCTCCACGCTGCTGCTCTTTCCGGCGCCCTTCCTGGCGCTGGCGCGGGCCTCGCCGGAAGTCGAAGACAAGGTGCGCGGCTACCTGTTCGCACTCGCCCTGTCGTTGCCTGCGGCGCTGTTGTTCAGTGCCTACCGCGGCTTCAACAACGCCGTGTCGCGGCCGAAGGCCGTGATGGCGCTGCAACTCGCAGGCCTGGCGCTGAAGATCCCGCTCACCGCGTTGCTGGTCTTCGGTGCCGGGCCGCTGCCGGCGCTGGGCGTCACCGGCTGCGGCATCGCCACCTGCATCGTGATGTGGTGCCAGGCGCTGATCGCCTGGCAGGTGGTTCGACGCGACCGTTTCTACGCCCCCTTCGCCATCACCGGGCACGGCCTGCAGCGACCCGACCTCAATGCCCTGCGCGTGCAGCTCAAGCTCGGCGTGCCCATGGGTCTGTCGATCATGGTCGAGGTGACGGGCTTTGCCTTCATGGCCTTCTTCATCGC
>JAABTC010000290.1 GCA_011390055.1 Burkholderiales bacterium
TCGGGAAGCGCTGGTTGTCCAGCTTGTACAGCTTGAGCGCCTGCACCAGGTTGTTGACGTCGGTGCGCGCCGCGGTCACCCGCGCGTCGTCGGCACGGTTCAGCACGTTGGGCACGATCAGGGCCGCGAGCACGCCGATGATCACCAGGACCACCAGCAACTCGATCAGGGTGAAGCCGGCATCGGCGGTGCGGGCCCGCGGGCGTGGCGTACGGTTCATGAGGGGTGGGGGGCGGCCAGGGCGTGGGTTGCTTGGGCCGTGCAACCTGCACGGCTTGCGGGATGCGGGCAGCTCTCGAGGAGCCGAGCGTCCATGATAATCGCCGCCCATGAACGCTCGACTCGCTGCATTCGTGATCTGGGCCGCGGTTGCGGCCAGCGCGATGTTCTGGGCCTTGCGCCTGGGTGCTTCCTCGCCCGTGGCGCCCGCGCACACCGTGGCGGTGTCCCAGGCCAGCCTGCCGCGTGGCGACCTGACGCGGGTGTTCGGCGCAGCGCCGCCCAAGCCCGCGAGCCAGGCGGTGGTGGTCGAGAGCGCCTTGGCTTCGCGCTTCAAGTTGCTCGGCGTGGCCGCGCCGCGCCGTGATGGCGACCGCAACGGCTTGGCGCTGATCGCGGTCGACGGCAAGCCGGCGCGCAGTTTTGCCGTCGGCGCGACGGTCGACGGCGAGCTGATGCTGCAGGCGGTTCACGCGCGAGGTGCCAGGATCGGTGCGCGTGGCGAGCAAGCGCAGGTGCACCTCGAACTGCCCGCCCTGCCGCCGCCTTCCACCGGCACGCCACCGGGTCTGGGTGGATTTGCCGGCGCTTCCAACGTGCCGCCCCCGCCGGTGATTCCGGTGCCTGGGCTGCAGGGATTGCCACCGACGGTCGGGTTGCCGCCCGGCGTGGGCACGATGCCCGCGCCGTCCAACGCCGCGCCGGTGGGCTTGTCGCCGATCGCCCCGACCCCCAATTTCCCTGCATCGCAGACGGGCGAGCAGGTCAACCTGCAAGCGGTGCCGCTGCAGCCAGGGCTGGCGACACGGTAGCGCTCAGCCTGCGCCGGGCGCAGGCGCGGCGGGCAGGTCGCCGATCCGGCTCGTGATGCCCCCCGGCCGCGACGGCCCGGGGTCGGCGCCTTCGGCAACCTCGCTCAACAACGCAGCGGCCGCGCGCACCAGGGGCCAGGCCAACGTGGCGCCGGTGCCGTCGGTGCTTTCCATCCCCAGCTCCAACAACGCGCTGGTGTGGAACATGTTGAGGGCGTAGTCCAGGCCGTTGTGGCTGTGGCTGCGGCAAAAGACACAGTAGTCGGTGACCGGCGCCGCGATGCGCGCGGCCACCATCAGGGCCGCACAGGCGGGCAGGCCGTCGACCAGGATCAGATGGCGCCGGCTGGCGGCCACAAGCATCACGCCGACCATCATCGCCATCTCGAAGCCGCCGAACGCGGCCAGCACCTCCACCGGGTCGGTCACGTCGCGATGCCGGCCCTGGGCCGCCTGGGTGATCACCAGCAGGTGGGTCAGGCGGTTCGGGTCCATGGCGGGATGCGAGATCAACAACTCGCGCACCGGCACACCGGCCAGCCGCGCCAGCACCAGCGCCGCACTCTCGTTCCCACCCACGGCGATCGCGGCGCAGGCCAGCACGTTGCCGGGCAGCGATTCGCCGATCTCCATGCCGGCGCGGATCGCGGCCTGGGCCTGGTCGACCGTCATGGCCGGGCCGACGCGGGCGTTGCGGGTGCCATGCGCGATCTTGCGCATCAACAGGCGTTCGTGTGCGCCCAGCCGCTCGGCCACGCCGGCATCGACCACCGACAGCGACATGCCCTGGATGTGCGCGAAAACCGACACCGGTAGCTGGCCGGTGAGCGCCTGGGTGGCCCGCTCGGCGGTGCCGTGCCCGGGGGGGGTGGGCAGGCCCTCGACCGCCAGCCCGTGATCGCTGGCGAACAGCACCAGCTGCGGATCGTGAAAACGTGGTTTCAACGTGTTCTGGATCAGCCCGACGCGCACCGCCAGCGGCTCGAGCTCACCCAGGCTGCCGACGGTTTCGGCCCGACGCTGCAGTTTGTCGCGCAGCGCTCGTTCCAACAGCGCGTTGGCCGTGGGGGTGATCAGGGACCGTTGGGTCGGCGACATGGCGCGAATTCTGCACCGGCCGTCAGCCGAGGAACAGCGCGTAAACCGGGTTGTCGGTTTCCTCGACGTAGGGATGGCCCAGGCCGCGCAAGAAGGCGGGCAGGCCTTGGGCATCGGCCGCAGGCACCTGCAGGCCGACCAGGATCCGGCCGTGGTCGGCACCCTGGTTGCGGTAGTGGAACAGGCTGATGTTCCAGTCGGGGTGCAGCGCGTCGAGGAATCGCATCAGCGCGCCCGGACGCTCGGGGAAGATGAAGCGGAACAAGCGCTCCTCGCGGGCCAGGCGCGAGCGGCCGCCGACCATGTGCCGCACATGCTCCTTGGCCAGTTCGTCGTCGGTCAGGTTGACTGTGGCAAAGCCGTGGCGCTCGAAGTTGCGCTCGATGCGGTCGGCTTCCTCCCGCTGGGCGATCGCAATGCCGACGAAGACGTGCGCCACCGCGGCGTCGGAGATGCGGTAGTTGAACTCGGTCACGCTGCGCGGCCCGATCAGCGCGCAGAAGCGCTTGAACGAGCCGCGTTCCTCGGGAATCGTGACGGCGAACAGGGCTTCCCGCTGTTCGCCGAACTCGGCCCGTTCGGCCACGAAGCGCAGGCGGTCGAAGTTGATGTTCGCGCCGCAGGTGATGGCCACGAAGGTCTTGCCCTTCGGTTTGTGCTCGGCAACGTACTGCTTGATGGCCGCCACCCCGAGCGCGCCGGCGGGCTCGAGGATGCTGCGGGTGTCCTGGAACACGTCCTTGATGGCTGCGCACACCGCGTCGGTGTCGACCACGACAAAATCGTCGACGAGCGCCCGCGCCAGGCGAAAGGTCTCTTCGCCGACCAGTTTCACGGCGGTGCCGTCCGAGAACAGCCCGACATCGCCGAGCGTGACACGGCGGCCTGCGCGCACCGAGCGCAGCATGGCGTCGGAGTCGACCGTCTGCACGCCGATGACCTGCACCTCGGGGCGCACCGCCTTGATGTAGGCGGCCACGCCCGCGATCAGGCCGCCCCCGCCGATCGCGACGAACACCGCGTCGATCGGCCCCTGATGCTGGCGCAGGATCTCCATCGCCACCGTGCCCTGACCGGCGATGACGTCCGGGTCGTCGAAGGGGT
>JAABTC010000291.1 GCA_011390055.1 Burkholderiales bacterium
CCGCCAGGCCCGACTCGGCCATCGTCGGCACGTCAGGTGCACTGCTCGAGCGCTGCGCGGTGGTCACAGCCAGCGCCCGCAGCTTGCCGGCGCGGATGTGCTGGATCACCGTGGTGATGTTGTCGAAGGCCACCGACAGCGTGCCGCCGAGCAGCTCGGGAATCATCGGCCCGCTGCCGCGGTAGGGCACGTGCTGCATCTTCACGCCGGCCAGGGTCTTGAACATCTCGCCCGAAATGTGCTGCGAGGTGCCGACGCCGGCCGAGCCGAAGGCGTATTTCTCGGGGTTGGCCTTCAGCAGGGCGATGAATTCGCGCACGTTGGCCGCTGGCACCGACGGGTGCACCACCAGCACGTTGGGCAGCGTCACGAACATGATGATCGGCTCGAAGCTCGTCACCGGGTCGTAGCTCAGCTTCTCGTAGAGCGTGGCGTTGATGGCGTGCGAGCTGATCGTGCCGCCGCCCAGCGTGTAGCCGTCGGGCGCGGCGCGCGCGAGTTCGGCCGCGCCGGCCGAACCGCCCTGGCCGGGCTTGTTGTCGACGACGATGGTCTGGCCCAGCGCGAGGCCCAGCTTCTCGCCGACCACGCGGGCCAGGATGTCGGTGGTGCCCCCCGGTGCGAAGGGCACGATGTAGCGGATCGGCCGGTTCGGCCAAGGCGCGGTCTGCGCGCGCGCGCCGGGCCACACGGCGGCGGCCAGGGCCGCCAGAACCACAGGTCGTCGTTGCATCGTCATCGGGGGCCTCCGCGGCACGGGCGCCGTGACTCAGTCTAGGATCGAAGCTCTCAACCAACAGCCCCGGAAAGACCCGCATGAGCCTCTCGCACACCATCGCCCTGGCGCCCTTGCATGCCGCGATCCGCCGCGTGGTGCGCGGCTTCGGCAGCGGCCCTGCCGAGGTCGAGGCGGTGGCCAACAACCTGATCGAGGCCAACCTCACCGGCCACGATTCGCACGGCGTGGGCATGCTGCCGCGCTATGCCGAGGCCTACCTGGAAGGTGGCCTGAAGCCCAACACCCATGTCACCACGCTGCTCGACGCCGGCGCCCTGCTCCGGCTGGACGGCAACGCCGGCTTCGGCCAGGTGATCGGGCAGGAAGCGATGGCCCTGGGCATCGAACGCGCGCGGCAGCACGGCAGCTGCATCCTAGCGCTCGGCAATGCGCACCACCTCGGCCGCATCGGAGCCTGGGCCGAACAGGTGGCTGCGGCCGGCCTGGTGTCGCTGCATTTCGTCAACGTGATCGCACGCGGCATCGTGGCGCCTTTCGGCGGCGCCGATGCGCGCTTCGGCACCAACCCGTTCTGCGCCGGCGTGCCGATCACGGGCCGGGCGCCGGTGATCCTCGACTTCGCCACCAGCATCATCGCGCAGGGCAAGACGCGCGTGGCGATGAACAAGGGCGAGCAGGTGCCGGCCGACCACCTGATCGACGACCAGGGCCGGCCGACGCTGGAGCCGCGCTACACCGTGGTGCCGCCCTTCGGTGCCTTGCTCACGTTCGGCGCGCACAAGGGCTACGGCCTGGCCATGATGGCCGAGCTGCTGGGCGGGGCGCTGGCCTCCGGCATGACCCAGCGCGACAACGACAGCAGCCAGCGCCGCATCCTGAACGGCATGTTCAGCGTGCTGGTCGACCCGGCGCGGCTGGGCGACGTGGCCGCGTTCGAGCAGGAGGCGCTGGCCTTCATCGACTGGGTCAAGGCCTCGCCGCCGCGCGCCGGCTTCGACGCGGTGCAGGTGGCGGGCGAGCCCGAGCGTGCACGCCGCGCCGAGCGCTCGGCCCACGGCGTGGCCATCGATGCGACGACCTGGCGCGAGATCCTCGAAGGCGCTGCGAAGCTCGGCGTCGATCCTGCGGCCGTCGAGGCCGACGCAGTCTTGCATTCGAACTCACCCCGAGGGTCCAAGTAGAGGCTGCAGCCGGGCCCGTTCGCCCTGAGGTAACGAAGGGCTTGCGCGTGGCCCTTCCTCCCTTCGATACCTCAGGACGATCGGAATCCCCTTCAGGGCGAACGGTCACACGCCGTCACTCAATCGTCCAGCAGATCGCCTTTGTAGAAGCTCCACGCCCGGCCGTCGTGCAGGTAGAAGTGCCCGTCGGCACAGGCGTCCTTGCCGGGGAAGAACTCGCGGTAAGCCTTGGGCACCAGGCGTTCGAGCTCGGCGTCGTCGAGTTCGTCGAATTCCTCGGGGCTGATGGCCTGCCCGACGCGGCGGCGGCGTTCGCGTTCCATGCTCCGCAGCCTACACCGCGTTGAGGATGCGCACGTGATCGCAGAGCACGTTGACCGCGCTGCGGGTGACGCCGTGGCAGACGGCATGCTCGCGGCTGCCCACCTGGCGGCGCGTGGGCAGGTTGTACATCCAGCCGTCCTGGCGCCGCAGCGACGCCACGCACGGTGTGTGGGCCTTGGCGCCGCGCTTGACGACGATCCCGAAGTCGCCGTTGGCCAGCTGCACGAAGCAGCCCGGGGGGTACAACCCGAGCGTGCGCAGCAACAGCCCGCCGACCCGGTCGGGCTTGCCTTGGGCGTCCAGGCAGGTGTCGCGCGCGGCGATGGCGGGCGACGTCGGCTCGCGGCCGACCCGGCTGCTGAGCTTGGCGGTGTAGACGTCGACGCGGTGCAACAGTTCAGCCAGGCGGACGGCGGCATCGGCCGGTGCGCTGGTGTCGGGCGCATCGACATGGTGCCGTCGCACCACCTCGAGCCACAGCGCATCGTCCACCCCGGCGCTGGCCAGCAGCAGGGCGCTGCGTTCGGCATGGGTGTCGATGCCTTCGCGCTGCGCCGGCGTGAGCGGTGCGGTCTGCGTGACCAGTGCGTCCTGCAGCTCGGTCATCGACAGGTTCATCGTCATCGCCGCATGGGTCAGGCTGTCGATCTCGTCTTCCGTCCAGCCCAGGCCCTCGGCGCACAGTTCGCAGATCAGCGCGCACAGCATCGCGTGGCAGGCGCTGTAGCGCCCGCCTTCGGCGGCGCTGGCCTGCAGCAGCAGGTAGAGCGCCGCGTCGACGTCGCGCCGCGCCAGATCGCGGCAGGCGCGGGCCACCGACCTGCACTGCAGCAGCCACGGCGCGCCGGGTTCGGCCTCGCGCAGCAGCTGCGCCATCTGGCGGCAGAGCTGGTTCCAGCCGTCCACGGCTTCGGCGGAGGTCAGCGGTGGCTGGCGGTCCTCAGGGGCGCTGCTCGCGGGCACCGCGGGCTCGGCAAGG
>JAABTC010000029.1 GCA_011390055.1 Burkholderiales bacterium
CCGCCGAGGTGTACAGCACCTCACATCTGTTTCCCCCGACCGTGCGCAGCACCGCGCGCAACTCGGCGTCGATGCGTCTGGCCGCCGTGCGCGAGCGCGGCCGCATCGTCGACTTCCGTTGGGAGTACGCCAACGCCATGGCCGGCCGCTTGATGCAGACGCATCCGTTGCAGCTGATCGGCAAGGCGCTGCGCGACGTCGGCGGACCGCTGGGCCACCCCGCCCTGATCGACCGGTACCGCCGGGTCGTCGAACATGGCAATCCCCAGTCTTTCGAGCAGGTGCACGCCATCGGCGGCGGGCAAGACCTTGTGCTGCATAGAATCGTGCGGTCGGGCGACGGCGTGCTGGTGTGCCTGACCAATCTGAGCGCGCAGCGCCGCCAGCAGTTGCTCGAACTCGCGGCACGGCCAGCGCGGTCGCGGACGATCGAACCACGGAGTACCCTTTGATGAACACTGTCTCTTCCACCCCCTCGGCCCAGCATGTGCTGCCGCCCCTGCCCTATGCCAAGGATGCTCTCGATCCGGTGATTTCGGCCAAGACGCTCGAACACCATTACGGGAAGCATCACCAGACCTACGTCGACACGCTGAACAAGCTGGTGGCAGGCACGCCGTACGAGGGCAAGTCGCTCGAAGAAACGATCGCCGCGGCCAAGAAAGACGGCAAGACGTCGATCTTCAACAACGCCGCCCAGGTCTGGAACCACACCTTCTACTGGAACAGCCTGGCACCCAAGGGCGGCGCCGACGTGCCTGCGGCGCTTGCCAAGCAGATCGATGCGGCCTTCGGCAGTCTGGACGCCTGCAAGGCAGCCCTGCTCGCAGCCGCCACCGGCCGTTTCGGCAGCGGCTGGGTTTGGCTGGTGCAGGACGCCGGCAAGCTGCGCATCGTCGACACCGGCAACGCCGAGCAGCCCGACGCGTCGTGCAAGCCGCTGTTGGTGGTCGACGTGTGGGAACATGCGTACTACATCGACTACCAGCAGCGTCGTGCGGACCATGTGAAGGCCGTGCTCGACCAGCTGCTCAACTGGCGCTTCGCCGCCGACAACCTGGCCTGAACCATGATGCGCGAATCCTCCGAGAACGGCATGGTGGGCGGCTGGCTGGTGACGCTGTTGGCGTTGCTTGCATTGCTGGCCCTCAGCGGGTGCGAGCGCAAGCCTGCGGATCCGCCCACGCCGAAGGCCGAGCTCAACACGCCGGTGGCGCCTGCGCCGGCGGTAGCCAGTTCCTCGGGGACACCCGACCCGTCGGTGCCTGCAGCCGCCGCGACGGTGGCGGTGCAGGCGCCGGCCGCCGCCTCCACTGCGCGCGACGAACCGGCGAACCGGCCAACCGACGGGTTGACGAAGGCGCAGGAATCGAATGCGATGCCGATGCCGGGGCAGGTCAACAACCATTCGACCACGGCGATCGACGCCGCCAAGCGCGGCGCCAGCTCACCCTGAAGCGTCCCTGCGGGGCAGGTTTCTTCGATCGGCCGGCATTCGCCGGCCGATGGCTTGGGCGCATGCAGGTTCAGTCGTTGGCCTTGCGTGAGGCCTTGCTGTTCTTGCGCGCGGGCGCTTGCGCCAATGCGCGACGCTCCGTCGCAACCTCCCTGACACCCGGACCGAAGACTTCCCGCAACGATTTGTGTTCGGGCAGGATGTAGACCACGCTCTGGCGGTTCGACATGGCCGGACTCAGCTGCGTGTCGTAGAACGTCTTCGGCACATTGATGCAACCGAACGAGATGCGGTTGTCGCCGGGCGTCGGCGTCGCGAGCCGCTGCAAGCGCCGTTCTGCGGCCACAGCGGGGCGCACCCGGTGCATCGAGACTGCAGCGTCATAGTCGACCCAGACGATGTCCTCGCCGTTCGTGTTGCGCCCGTGCTCGGCAACGAAACGGCCTGCTGGCGTGGTCTTCTCGTGTGGCAGCACCTGCGAGAGAGGACGCTCGCCGATACCGGGTGCCGTGTCGTCGCCCGCTGCCTCACCCAGCAGGATGGGCGAGGTGCCACGCAGCCGCGCAGCTGGGTCGAAGACATACATGCGGGCCTCGCGCTTGTCGATGATCACGAAGCTGGCCCGGCCGTTGTCTTTGGCCTGCGCGATCCAGGTGGCCACGCTGCGCGTGGCAGCGCTCGGCTGGGTCTTGCCGAAGTCGACGTCTGCCGCGGCCGCCATCGGCCAGCACAGCGCGGCGATGGCCATCGCGCAAGCCTGCGTCATTCGCTGAAAGTGGAAAGGCATGTCGTGACGGGCCTACTATGAAATGCGAAAAGCGTCGCCGACCTGGCGGTCGACGACGCTGGACAACTCGGGGGGCAGAAGGGCGTCCGCCGCCGGATTCGACCCCCGCCCCTTGGAGGGGTTCAAGTCGTTTCGATCAGTTGCGATCGGCGCGGGCAGCGCGATCGGTGCCGGTGCTCATGCTGCCGCTGGACATCGAGCCGCTGTTCGACATGCCCGAACCCTGGCGGGTGCCCATGCCCGAGGCATCGCTGTTCGACATGCCCGAGCCGGGGCGGGTGCCCATGCCTGACGCGCCGCTGGGCGACGAAGAATTGCCCATGCCGCTCGAAGTGGACGAGCCGGTCGTGGACGGCGAGCCACTGGAGGGCTGTGACCGATCGCCCTGCGACGTGCCCATGCCGCTCGAGGAACCGCTGGTGCCCATGGTCGAGCCGCTGGTGCCCATCGTGCCCGTGGTGCCCGTGGTTGAGCCAGATTGCTGAACCGGCGAGCCGTCCTTGCGCGAGCTGTTGTTGCCGGTCACGGGCCCCGTTGTGCGCGGTGCATTTTGGGTGGCTGACGGCGTCGTGCCTGCCGGAGCGGTGGCCCCAGAGCTCGTGCCCGTCGTGCCCATCGTGGTGCCCATCGTGCCCGTGCCCGTGGTGGAGCCGGCGGCGCCCTGGGTCGGGTTGCCGTCCTTGCGAGCGCTGTCATTGGCGGTCACGGGCGCCGTGGTCGTCGGGCTGGTCGTCGTGGCCGAAGGGGTCGTCGGCGATGTCTGGGCTTGGGCCAGGCCGATCGAACCCAGCAGGGCGGCAGCAGCAACAGCGGTGCTCAGGCGTTGGAATGATTTCATCGAGTGGTACTCCAGGAGAGGTTTGAAATTGCAAAGCCTGAGACCGGATCGGCGCGGACCTTGCAGAGAGAAGATTCAGCTTAAGCGGCGCGGCACGTCGAGGGCATCAGGCGGAGACGGGGCTGGTTGTAGGAGCAATCCCCCATCAGCCATCCCCGCCCCAGAGGGGCCGCGGCTTTACTTGCCGTCGCGGTCCGAGTCGCCCGGAACGGCGCGCTCGACGGTGTCGCTCACGCGGTTCCACGCATCGCGCGAGGCATGCTTGGCACGGTTCCAGTCGAGCGACGAGTTGCCGCGCGAGCGATCCCAGTTGCTGGACAGGTCGCTCTCGACGTCTTCGAACTTGCGGCCAGGTTGCTGCACGTAAGAATCGACACCGTAGCGGTAGGCCGGCGCGTAGTCGTCGTAGCTGGCATCGCTGGCATACGGGCGGCTGGCGTGGTTCTCTTTCCAGTACGCGTCCTCGACGGTCGGATCGACCATCTCGGCCACGCCTTTGCCTGCGAAGCCACCGGCGACGGCGCCGATCGCTGCGCCGATCACCGTGCCCACTGGGCCGACCACCGAGCCGGCGACGGCCCCAGCGGCCACGCCACCGAGCGCGGCGCCAACGCCCGTGCCGACAGGGTGTGATCCCGGCGCGCCGGTGATCGGATCACGGTTTGCGCCGTCACCGGTCGTGCCGAGCGGCGTGTCGATGTTGTGGTTCATGAAGGGTTCCTCGATGGGGTGGTGGTGATGGTGAACAGCGTTCGACGCAAGGCTGCGCGTTAGCGCACCGAACCGCGACGGAACAGGTTGACGATGGCCAGCAGGATCACGGCGCCGATGAACGACACGACGAGTGCGGGCATGCTGAAGCTGTCCTGGTTGATGGTGCCGACGCCGACCAGGGGCGAGATCAACCAGCCACCGAGCATGGCACCGACGATGCCAACGACGACGTTGAGGATGATCCCCTGTTGTCCGTCGGTCTTCATGAGCATGCTGGCGAGCCAGCCGATGATGCCGCCGACGACGAGCCAAATGATGAAGTTCATGGTTCTCTCTCCGATTGAAGTGCTTGAAGTTGAAGTCACTGTCCCTTCGAACAATGTGAAACGAAGGTTAGACGCCGCATCCACACAGGGCCATTCCCCGACGGCGCAATCGCCGGCATGACAAAGTGCAGCCTGGCTGTCGGACGCCGCCTACAGCACGGCGTGGCAGACGACGGCAGCGTTGGCGCGCCGGCGCGGCGAGACTCTCGCCATGCGCATCAAACCGTGGCGGGAAGCCAAGAAGCAGTGGCTGTGGGTGATCTTCGGAACCGTGGCGGCGACCATCGCCGCGGTGCTGCTGTTCATGAACTTCAGCACCGCCGAGAAGAAGATCGAACGGCGCATCGAGCGCCTGTACACGATTGACGACCCGCGCTTCGCCTACGAACTCGGCATGCTGCTGGGCCCGGCCTTCACGCAGGGCAACAAGGTGGTGGACCTGCAGAACGGTGATCGCATCTTCCCCGCCATGCTCGAGGCGATCCGCGGGGCGAGGTCGTCGGTGAATTTCGAAACCTACATCTACTGGTCGGGCGAGATCGGCAAGCAGTTCGCCGATGCGCTGTCGGAGCGCGCGAAGGCGGGCGTCAAGGTCCATGTGCTGCTCGACTGGGTGGGCAGCGCCAAGGTCGACGACGATTACCTGCGCACGATGCGCGATGCCGGCGTGCGGATCGAGAAGTTCCACCCGCCGCACTGGTCGCACCTGGGGCGCATGAACAACCGCACCCACCGCAAGCTGCTGGTGGTCGATGGCAACGTGGCCTTCACCGGGGGCGTGGGGATTGCGCCGCAATGGACCGGCGACGCGCAGGACCCGGAGCACTGGCGTGACAGTCACTACCGGGTCGAAGGGCCGGTGGTCGCTCAGATGCAGTCGGTGTTCCTCGACAACTGGATCAAGGTCACGGGTGGAGTGTTGCTCGGACCGGCGTATTTCCCGCCGCAGCCGCCGCGGCCGGTCGGCCCGTCGGCCGCGCAGATGTTCAGCAGTTCACCCAGTGGCGGTGCGGAAAGCATGCAGCTGATGTACCTGCTGTCGATCACCGCGGCCTCGCGCACCATCGATCTCTCGGCGGCCTACTTCGTGCCCGACGAGATGGCTTCGCGCGCGCTGGTCGCCGCGATGAAGCGCGGCGTGCGGCTGCGCATCGTCGTGCCCGGTGAGCACATCGACAGCGAAACGGTGCGCAAGGCCTCGCGCGCGCGCTGGGGTGATCTGCTCGCCGCCGGGGCCGTGATCGCCGAGTACCAGCCGACGATGTACCACTGCAAGGTGTTGATCGTCGACGGCGTGCTGGTGTCGGTGGGCTCGACCAATTTCGACAACCGCTCGTTCCGCCTCAACGACGAGGCCACGCTGAATGTGTTGGACGCTGCGTTCGCGCAGCGGCAGACCGCGATCTTCGAAGCCGACCTGGCCAAGGCCCGGCGGGTCACGCATGCCCAGTGGCTGCAACGCCCGCGCACTGAGCGGCTGATGGAACATGTCGCTTCGCTGATCGGCAACCAGCTCTGAGCGCCCGTCGCACCACCACCCGCTGGATGCTGCGGGGCCTGGCCGGCCTCACGCGACGGGCTGCCAAGGTGGCCCGCCGCGGTGCGCGTCAGGTCGAACAGGCGGGGGTGAAACGGCGCGCCACCGAGACCGCCTTGCGCGGCGCCGGAGAGTTCCTGCCCGGCATGGTGCTCGGCCCGCGCGGCGCACGGCGCTACCGCCTCTACCTGCCGCCCGACGCCCGCGCGGGCGCAGCCGTCCCGCTGCTGGTGATGTTGCACGGCTGCGACCAGGACGCGGTGTCGTTTGCCGCCAGCACCCGGATGAACCGCATCGCCGAACGCGAGCGCTTCGCGGTGCTCTACCCGGAACAAGACCGCCTTTCGAACCTGAACGGTTGCTGGCATTGGTTCGACCTCGACTCGGGCCGCGCCCAGGCCGAGGCGACTTCGGTGCTGCAGGCGATCGACCGCGTCTGCAACACGTACCCGGTCGACGCAACGGCCGTCGCGATCGCGGGGCTGTCCGCCGGCGCCAGCCTGGCCGCCCTGCTGGCTGTCGCGCATCCCACCCGCTTTTGCGCGGTCGCGCTGCATTCGGGCGTGCCGCCGGGCGCGGCGCATTCACCGGCCGGCGCCCTGCGCGCGATGCGCGGACGGGCCCGGTCGGTACCGGTGCCCGCGCCAGCGGCTGCGCAGGATGCAGCGCCGCCTTGGCCGGCATTGCTGGTGTTGCACGGCAGCCGCGACAGCGTGGTGGCGCCCTCCAACGGCCGCGAAACCGCGCTGCGCTGGGCCCAGGCGTGTGGCGCGATCGCCCAGGCACCCCGGCACGAGCAGCGTGGCCAGCGCCATGCGATGTGCATCACCGATTTCAACCTCGGGCGACGCACGCGGGTGACGCTGATCGAGGTCGCGGGCCTGGGCCATGCCTGGAGCGGTGGCGCGGCGCGGCAGCGCTACGGCGACCCCAAGGGTCCGGACGCCTCGGGCCGGATCTGGCGTTTCGTGGCGCGTGAACTTAGGCTGCGCCGCGAGCAAGCCGGTCGGTCCGCCGAATGACTGTAGGAATCCGCTCACAGCGCAGCCCGGCCCGCGCCGATGGCTGCCACACGCCTTACGGAAGAGTATCGGGATCGCAACCCGCACCCCACCCTCGCACCTGTGATTGCCGCCCCCCAACACGCTTCGGCGGCCATCCAGGCGCCTTCACCGGCTGCGGAGGGGCGCAGCAACCTGTTGCTGGGCACACTGCCGGACAGCGTCTGGCGGCGTGCGCAGGCGGTGATGCAGTTGATCGATCTGCGCGCAGGGCAGGTGTTGAGTGAGCCGGGCAGCGTGACGTCGTTTGCCACCTTCCCGCTCACCGCCATCGTGTCGCTGCTCTACATGACGCGTGACGGCGCCTCGACCGAGGTGGCCGTGATCGGCAATGACGGCATGATCGGCCTTGGCTCGCTGATGGGCGGCAATGCGACGCCCAGCCGCGCGGTCGTGCAGACCGGCGGCAAGGCGCTGCGCATCCCGCTGCCCTGGATGCAGGAGGCCATGGAAGGTGGTGGCGCCCTGCTGGAGGTGGTGATGCGCTATTCGCAGGCGTTGATGGCCCAGGTGGCCCAGACCGCCGTGTGCAATCGCTTCCACTCGATCGACCAGCAACTCTCGCGCCGCTTGTTGACCGGGCACGATTTGTCGCAGGGCGACGAGCTCGAATTGACCCACGAAGCCGCTGCCAGCCTGCTGGGCGTGCGGCGCGAGGGTGTGACTTCGGCGGCTCAGAAGCTGCGACTGTCGGGCGCCATCCGCTACCGGCGGGGTCACGTGGCCGTGCTGGACCGTGTCCGGCTGGAAGCCGGCAGTTGCGAGTGCTACGCCGTGACCAGGAAGGCTTACCGGGCGTTGCTGCGCGTGCGGCTGCCGCTCGCCGCCTGAGGCGGCCATGGCGGTCACAGCGGACCGTTCCGGGCCCGGTCCCGGCGATGTCTTGGCCAGCGACGGCGTTGCGCACACCGATTTTCCGGAATCCCAGCAGGAACCCGCTGCCAGCACGCCCAGCGTGCCGGTGCACGTGCGCAACGTGGCGCTGGTCGTGCTCGCCGTCATCGCCTGCATCGGCGTGCTGCATTGGGCAGCTTCGGTCATCGTGCCCATGCTGCTGGGCATCGTCTTCAGTTATGCGCTCACGCCGATCGTCAACCGTCTGGTGAGCTGGCGCCTGCCGCGCCCGTTGGCAGCGGCCGTGCTGCTGGTCACGCTGCTCGGCGGCGCCGGCGGCATGGCATGGAAGCTGAGCGACGACGCCATGGCGTTGGTGCAGTCGCTGCCTGAAGCGGCGCAGAAACTTCGCCATGGCGTTGAACGAACGCGCAACCAGACCCAGGGCGGTGCGATCGAGAAGGTGCAGCAGGCCGCGGCCGAAATCGAACGGGCCACCGAATCGAAGACGGCGACACCCGCACCGCGCGGCGTGACCAAGGTGCAGATCGAGAAGCCCAGGTTCGCGGTTTCGGACTATCTGTGGAGCAGCACGCTTGGGCTGGCCGCGGCGGTGGCGCAGGCCGTGGTGGTGATCTTCATCACCTTCTTCCTGCTCGCCTCGGGCGACACCTTCCGCCGCAAGATGGTGCGCATCGCGGGGCCCGACTTCGGCACCCGCCGCATCACCCTGCAGGCGCTGGACGAAATCGACCTGCAGATCCAGCGCTACCTGATGGTCCAGGTGATCACCAGCGTGGCGGTCGGTCTCGCGATCTGGGTCGGCTTTCGCTGGATCGGCGTGGAGCAGGCGGCGGTGTGGGGCGTGGTCGCGTTTGTGCTCAACTTCATCCCGTACTTCGGCAGCATCCTGCTCAGCGGCGCTTCGGCCTTGATGGGCTTCGTGCAATTCGGCAATTTCGAGATGGCCCTGACCGTCGGCGGCTTCGCCTTCATCGTCAACAGCCTCGAAGGCTATGTGCTCACGCCGTGGCTCACCAGCAAGGCCAGCCGGATGAATGCCGTCGCGGTGTTCGTCGGGGTGCTGGCCTTCGGCTGGATCTGGGGCGCCTGGGGGCTGTTCCTCGGCGTGCCGATCATGATGGTGATCAAGGCGGTGTGCGACCGCGTGGAAGAATTCAAGCCGGTCGGCGAAATGCTCGGGCAGTGAAAGCCTAGCCGCCGGAGGCTTCCTGCTGAGCGCGGCGCTGCGCGCGCTTGAGTGACAGGTATTGGCCTCGGTCGAGTTCGCGCAACTGCCGCGGGTAGCGCTCGACGCCGGTCTGCCAATTGGCCAGGCGTCGTTCGAACTGGCGCGCCGGCGGCAGGGCCAGCGAGGCCAGGTACGCCTCGATCGCCAGGTAGTAGCGCATGGTGTTGCGTTCGACCACGCCGCGCGATCCGCCCACCAGCATCAACTGCCCGTCCTGCGTTCGGCCCAGCTCCGAAAAGCCGACTTTGTCTCGACCCAGCGTCGACAGGTAGGTCTTCATGGCCAGACGCGCAGCGAAACCCACCCGGTACGAGTACGACAGGTGCAGAAAACTGTGTTGGGCGTCCAAGGCGACCAGCTGGACGTCGATGCGGTAATCGTGCGTGCCGAGCGGCCCTTCGTCGGCTTCGAGGCGCAAACGCAGGTAGTCGGGCTCCCGCGCCACCACGCGGTAGTTGAAATCCAACCGGTAGGCGCGCGCCAGGGGCTGGTCGTGCTTGCTGCCCACGACCAGGGCCAGGGTTTCGCCGCCTTCGGCCTGGGCGCCGCGGCAGGATTTGACATTCAAGTGCAGGAACAGGATCTCGCACCATTGCGCGGTGCCCTGCAACGCACCGGCGATGCGGGTGTAGGCGCCGTCGAGCCGAGCATGCACATCGCCCTCGATCCGCTCGCCTGCCTCGTTCGAAGCCAGTACCAAAGGCCGTCCGTAAGGGCTGTCGGACAGCTGCTGGGAAAGCGTCGCATGGCGTGCGCGCAGCGCGTCGCCGCTCTGTGCCAGCGCGGGGAGGGCGCCAGCCGCCACGGCCAGCGCGACCATCCCGTGCCGCAAGCCCAGCCCACGGCCTACGCCCGTGGGCCGAGGGCTGCGACGGATCACACCGACGGCGTGACCGGCGTCACCGGCGTGCGCAAGGCGCCGCCTTCGCCTTCCCAGGTGGTCACCGGAGCGGGCTTGGCGGCACTCTTGTCGACCGGCTGCGCGAGCCGGCGCGTGCGGCGCTTCTGGTCCCATTGGTAGAGGGCATAGCCGGCAGCGACCAGGGGAACAAGCTTTCTGAACATGAACAGACTCCATCGTCATCGCGTCGCGATGCAGCGACATCACCCGATCTTGCTGCGCCGCAGCCGTGTCAACCAGCCCAGCATGACGCATCGTGCTGTAGGACTGCATGAGCGCTGCCGTGCCTGTAGGACGAATCGCAGCGGAGAACCGCTCGAGGCCTGACAGGCATTCGCGTCAACCACTGGCCGTAGCAGGCTCGCGGCTTGCTTAGCATTGGGTCGAGCGGTCGGTACAGCTTCAATCCGACCCAGGAGTTCCACGATGAATGCAGAGCCTCTCACCCTTCTGGACACCCCCCCGCGGGTCTCGCACCCGACGTTCGAAGTGCGATTCTGGTCGTTGTTTCAACCCGGCCGTGCCCTGTCTTTTCCGTGCGACGATCAGGGGCGGGTCGACCTCGACGCCCTCAGCGAGACCGCCCGAAACAACTATCTCTTCGCGCGCGCCACGGTGGGTCGCGAACACGGCAGCCCGCAAATCTGCATTGCTTGATCAGCCGCAAGTAGGACATCGCCGACCCGGGCGCCCGGCATCGACCGATTACGGGCGTCCGAAGGCGCGCGCACCATCGTGCACCTTGCCGCCGCGCGGCCACGACATGCAGGAAGCCCACGAATGAAGATCGCCAAGCAGGACAGCCCGGAGCGTCAACGTCTTGCCGATCTCGTGGAACCCGCCCGCGTGGCGATGTTGACGACGCTCGACGGACAGGGCCAGCTGACCAGCAAGCCGATGTCGCCCGTCGAACTGGATGCGCAGGGTTGCCTCTGGTTCTTCACCGACGTCCACAGCACCTCGTCCGCGCAGCTCGAGCGATTGAACCTGAGTTTTTGCAACGTCGAGCGTGGCGACTACGTGTCGGTGGTGGGCCGGGGTGAATTGCTCGAGGATCTGGAGCGCGCGAAAGAGCTGTGGACGCCGATGGCGCGCCCGTGGTTTCCTGACGGCCCGGCATCGCCGCAGCTTCGACTGTTGAAGATCGTCCCCAACAGCGCCGAGTATTGGGATTCGCCGAACAGCAAGATGGTGCGGCTGTTCGCCATCGCTGCGTCGGTGGCTGCCGCCAAGCCGGTCGGCTTGGGCGAGCACGGCAACCTCGAGGTTGCCCGGCCCTGACCTGTCTCACCCTCCTGTCCTTTTCCCACAACAAGACCCCAACGGAGTCCACCATGACCCAACTGCATCTCGTTTCTGCTCTCTTCGCCGCTGCCGTGACCCTCGCCGCGTGCGATCGCCCGACGGTCGTTGCCGTGCCGCCCTCGCCGGCGGTGGTGACGGTTCCGGGTCCCGCCGGTCCGGCTGGTCCCCAAGGCAGCACCGGCAGCACCGGCGACACCGGTAGCACGGGTAGCACCGGTAGCACGGGTAGCACGGGTAGCACGGGTTACACCGGCGCAACCGGCGCGACCGGTGCCACCGGCTCCGGTACCACGGTCATCGTCACGCCGGCTGCTTCTGCACCCAAGTGACAACGAGCGGCACCCCCGGCTTGTGCGCAGGCCGTGGGTTGCGCTGCTCGTCGGGCTCTGCGCCGGGCTGACAGCCTGCGCCAGCCTGCCGACCTTCGTTCCTGACCTGCAGCGCCGCGCGTCAAGCGCAGCGGCGCCAGTTCAGCTGACGGGCGCGCGCGGCCCGTTGTCGCCTGCCCAGAGCAGGGCGGTGCTCGCGCGCCTGGCGGGTACGGCCCGCGAAGGCGACATCTTCGAGCGTCACCTGGCGGTCGAGGAAGCTGTTGCCGGAGCACCGCTGAC
>JAABTC010000292.1 GCA_011390055.1 Burkholderiales bacterium
CCAAGGCCTGCCTGCTGTCGTGGTTGCCGGTGGTGGGCGATCCGCTGTGTGCCGTCGCAGGGTGGCTCAAGCTATCGTTCTGGCCCTGCGTCGGCTACATGGCCATCGGCAAGTTCGCTCGCTACGTGACGATGACGGCCGGCCTGTTGTGGTTCTTCCCCGGGCGCTACGGCGGCTGAGGCTGCGCCGCGCACAATGACAGCCCCGGCTTCGAGGCCGACCCGAACAATCCAAGATGCACCCGGCCACGCCCACCTACGACGACCTCGCGGCCCACTGCACGCGGCTGCACAACTTCCAGCATCTGGCGTCGATCGCCTGGTGGGACCAGGCGGCCAACATGCCCCCCAAGGGCAACGAGGCCCGTGCTGCGGCACTCGCGGAACTGGCTGCGCTGATGCACCGCTTGCGCACCGATGCAACCCTGGCCGAGCGGCTGGCGCGGGCCGAGCAGGAGCCGTTGACGGACCATCAGCGCGCCAACCTGCGCGAGATCCGGCGCGACTGGCGTCTGGCCAACGCGTTGCCGACCGAGCTGGTGCAGCGACGCCAGCTGGCCACCTCCCGCTGCGAGCACGCCTGGCGCAGCCTGCGACCGGCCAACGACTGGGCTGGCTTCCTGACGCACTGGAAGCCGGTGCTGGCGATCGCGCGCGAAGAGGCGGCGCTGTTGTCGCAGCAGTCGGGCCTGGCGCCCTACGACTGCCTGATGGACCGCTACGAGCCGGGCATGACGAGCGCCACCGTCGACCGTGTCTTCGGTGCCGTGCGCCAGTGGTTGCCGGGGCTGATCCAGCGCGTCGTCGAGCGCCAGTCGGGCCAGCCCGTCATCGAAGCGCGCGGCCCGTTCGCCGTCGAGGCCCAGCGTGCGTTGTGCCAGCAGGTGGTGCGCCGCCTGGGCTTCGATTTCCAGGCCGGACGGCTCGATGCCAGCACCCACCCGTTCTCGGGCGGCGTGCCCGAGGACGTGCGCATGACCACCCGCTACCGTGCCGACCAGTTCCTGCCGGCGCTGATGGGCACCGTGCATGAAACCGGCCACGGGCGCTACGAGCAGAACCGGCCGCGCGAGTGGCTGGGCCAGCCGGTCAGCGAAGCGCGGTCGATGGCCTTGCACGAGAGCCAGTCGCTGGCCTTCGAGATGCAGCTGGGCGGGCATCCTGGCTTCGCACGCGCGCTGTCACCGTTGCTGGCGGAGCAATTCGAGAACCAGCCCGCGTTCGAGCCCGGCAACCTGCACCGGCTGTTGACGCGAGTGCAGCGCGGCCTGATCCGCGTCGATGCCGACGAGGTCACCTACCCGGCGCACGTGATCCTGCGCTACGAGATCGAGCGGCCGCTGATCGAAGGGCTGATCGAGGCCGAGGACGTGCCAGCCTTGTGGGACGCCAAGATGCAGGAGCTGCTCGGCCTGGACACGCGCGGCAATTTCAGGGACGGCCCCCTCCAGGACGTGCATTGGCCCGAGGCGCTGTTCGGCTACTTCCCCTGCTACTCGCTCGGGGCGATGTACGCGGCGCAGTGGTTCGCCGCGATGCGGCGCGCGATGCCCGACCTGGATGCGCGGATCGAGGCCGGCGACTGGGACCCGGTCTTCGACTGGCTGCGCGACAACATTTGGGCGCAAGCCTCGCGCTGGACCACCGACGAGCTGGCGCTGCGCGCCAGCGGTGAGGTGCTCAACCCCGAGCACTTCAAGGCCCACCTCGAGACGCGCTACTTGGCCGAGCGGGGCTGAAGCGGAGGCGTCGAGGCCTCCAGGTCGCACAGCATCTCGTCCAGACGCTTCAAGGCCAGACCGGCGCGGTTGCGGGGCGAGCGGCGCATGGCGACGAGGTGGCGCGACGCGTCGTCGAGCACCGCGTCGCGCACCGCCACGCCGTGCCGCTCCAGTCGCTCGCGCAGGTTCGATCGCCGCGAACGCAGCAGTTCGCGCGTGCGCTGGTAGGCATGCTCGGCCAGCTGCCGCCGCGTCGACAGGCTGAAACTGTTGGCCAGGAACATCTGCGCATCGCGGTGTTCGGGCTCGAACAGCACGATCTCGGTGTCGGGGTAGGCAGCGGTGTAGTGCTTCAAGCCGAGTTCCAGGCGCGAATGGATCAGCGAGCGGAAGGTCTGCGACAGCACCACCGGCAAGCCGCCGTCGACCAGCCGCGGAATCCGCGCTTCGCCGCTGGCGAGCACCTTGTGGCGTGGTGGCTTCGTCGCGTCGAAGGGCACCAGAGGATTCAGGCAGATCAGGAGGTCCAGGCCCTCGTCGAGCAGGACGGTGGCATGCAGCGTCTTCTTCAAGGCGCCGTCGACGCAGGTGTGGCCCTTGACCATCACCGGCGCGTACAGGCCAGGCAGGGCGGCGCTGGCTTGTGCCGCCAAAGAGATCGGCACATCGTCCAGGCCCGGCTGGCCGAACGGCAGGGCTTCGCCGCTGTCGAGGTCGGTGGCCACCAGGACGAGGCGGCGCTTGAGCGTGCGGAAGTCGTTGCTGCGGCCGGGCGCTTCGAACAGCCGCGCCATTTCCCGCTCGATCGCAGCGCCGTCCAGCAGGCCGGTGGGCAGCGCCCGGCCCAGCCGTTCGCAGGCTTCGAGCAACGAGCGTCGTCCGAAGGCATAGTTGAACGCAGCATGGGCCGTCAGCGACGGTAGCGCGGCCAGCCGCTGTGCATACTCGGCCCAGGCCGGGCGCAGACGCAACGAGGCGTGCACCAGCGCGCGGTCGGTCTTGGCCAGGGGATCGTCGCTGGCTGCGCCGTCACCGCTGTCGCCGCCGATGAACGCCGCGCACAGCTCGCGCGGCCGCATGCCGTTGGCCAGGCCCGCGGCGATGAAGCCGCCCGCCGACACCCCGACATAGCCGTCGAGCTGCGTGAAGTCGAGGCCTTCGAGGCACTCGTCGAGTGCGCACAGGGCGCCGATCTCGTAGATCGCGCCGAGCGGGCCGCCGCCGGCCAGCGCCAGCCCGATGCGCGGCGCCCGGGTGCGCCGCGCCGCCGATTTCATGCCGCCTTTCGCGCCGTCCGCTTGGCCGGCGCGACTTTGGCCGCCGCCTTGCGGGGAGCCCTGGCGGCCGCCGTCTTGCGCGCGGCGGTCTTGGTGGCGGGCCGTGCGGCGCGCGTGCCGACCATGCGCTGCGAAAGCGCATCGATGCGCTGCACCAAGGCATCGATGTCCTGGCTCGACGGCACGCCCATCTTGTTCAAGGCCTTGGCCACGCGCTCTTCGA
>JAABTC010000293.1 GCA_011390055.1 Burkholderiales bacterium
GTTGCTCGTTGACCAGGGGCTGGCCGACAAGTTTCTCGCCGAACAACTTCACATCGACCGGCTCGAGAGCGTGTGCGCGCGAGCCGGCCAGCCGCTGACGCTGCGTCGGCATGTCGGCCACGACCACGGCTACTTCTTCATCGCCACCTTCATCGAAGACCACCTGCGCTGGCACGCGGCAGCGTTGAGAGCATGACCGACGCAACCGACTTCGCGCTGCGCGGCGAACACATCACGCTGGACGCGCTGCTGAAGGCCAGCGGCATCGTCAGCAGCGGTGGTGCGGCCAAGGTGTTGATCGCCGAGGGCGGCGTGCGTGTCAATGGCCAGCCCGAGGCGCGGCGCGGGCGCAAGCTGCGTGCGGGCGACGAAGTGGCGGTCGGCACGCAACGGGTGCGCGTGGGCCCTGCGCTCGCCGACTGACACGGGCCGGCAACCGCTCGCCCTGAGATGGATTTCCGATCCGTCCTGAGGTATCGAAGGAAGGAAGGGCCCCGAGACCGTCAGTTCGGCCCGGCCGCCAACGGCAACGTCACCGTGGCCTCGGTGCCGCGGCCGGGTGCACTCGTCATCGAGACCTGCCCGCCGTTGCGTTCGACCAGGGTCTTGACGATCGAAAGGCCCAGGCCGATGCCGTCGCCCTGGGCCAGGCCTTCGGCCCCCTGGAAACCGCGCTCGAAGGCTCGCGAGGCCTCTGCCGCGCTCATGCCGGTGCCGCGGTCGATCACACGCAACCGCGCACAGCCGGGTGCCTGCTCGGCGACCAACGAAATGCGGCTGCCGGCCGGCGAGTGCTTGACCGCGTTGCCCACCAGGTTGCAGAAGACGCGCAGCAACTGCGCGTAGTCGACTGTCACGTACACGCCATCGGGGGCTTCCACGGCGATCTGGAGGTTGGCACGCGCCGCGATCAACGCCATGGTGTCGGCCACGTCGCCCAGCAGCTGCCGCACACCCAGGCGCTCGCGCCGGCTGCCCTGCGTCGGCAGCGCGGCGTGCTCGGCCAGCAACTCGTCGGCCAGGTGCTTGAGCGACTCGGCTGCCGTGCCCATGCGCGCCATCACCGACTGCTGCTCCGGCGTGCAGGTGCGCTTGAGCAGGTGCACGCTGAGGGTCAGCACCTGCAGCGGCGTGCGCAAATCGTGCGCCACCACCGCCACCATCTCCTCGCGTGTGCGCACCAGCGCATGGGCCTGCACCGCATCGTCGCTGGCATCGCGCAACGCGGTGCGCAGGGCCAGCTCCCGGCCGGCCGACAGGGCCAGCTGCTCGAGGATCTCGAGCTCGCGTGGCGTCCAGCTGCGCGGCCGGACATCGATGACGCAGAAGCTGCCGACCACCTCGCCATCGAGCAACAGCGGAACGCCGACGTAGGCCCGTACGCCGAGCGTCTGCACCGTCGGCACCGCGCGCCAGACCGGGTCGGCCAGGGTGTCTTCGATCACCAGGGTGGCGCGGCGCTCGAGCACGTGGTGGCAGAACGTGGGCCCGCGCAGCTCGCGCGCCGCTGCCAGCGCGTCGGGGAAACCGACCTGGCTGACGTACACGTCGCGGTCGCGGTCGAGGATCGAGACGAAACTCGCGGGCACGTCGAGCAGCGAGGCCGCCATCCGCGTCAGCGCGTCGTAGGCTTCCTGCGGCGGGCTGCCGACCAGGCCGCTGCGGGCGACGGCCGCCAGTCGCGCGGCGGCCTGGCGTTCGGCGGTGATGGGGTCGGTATCCAAGTTGCCGACTGTAAGGGAACTGCGCAGCGCGGATACTTGGTCTTGCTACGCAGGGGGCGCCTCGCGCCCGCTTTTGTCGATGCTCATCCAACAACTCCGCGACCGGTTGACGGGCCTCGGCGCCAACCCCGACCATGCCCGGCACGTGCTGCGCTGCTGGGCCCAGGCGCGGCCGCAGGAGAGTGGGCGGCAGCGCATCGAGCACTACCTGCCGCAGGCGCTGCGCAACGCGCTGCCGGGCCTGGTCGACGAACTCGCCGGGCTGGCCCGTCTGCGCTCGCGCCATGTCGGCGCCGACGGCTCCGAGCGCCTGCTGGTCGGCCTGGCCGACGGCCAGAGCGTCGAGAGCGTGCTGCTGCCGCGCGGTGGCCTGTGCGTGTCCAGCCAGGTCGGCTGCGCGGTCGGCTGCGTGTTCTGCATGACCGGCCAGGGCGGGCTGCTGCGCCAGCTCGGCAGCGCCGAGATCGTGGCCCAGCTCGCGCTCGCGCGCACGCTGCGCGCGGTCGACAAGGTGGTGCTGATGGGCATGGGCGAGCCGGCGCACAACCTGGACAACGTGATGGAGGCGATCGATCTGATGGGCCGCGAAGGCGCCCTCGGCCACAAGAACATCGTCTTCTCGACCGTCGGCGACGAGCGGGCCTTCGAGCGCCTGCTGGCGTTGCGCCCGGGCCAGGTGCGGCCGGCGCTGGCGCTTTCGCTGCACAGCACGCAGCCCGCGTTGCGCGCGCAACTGCTGCCGCGCGCGCCGCGCATCGATCCGGGCGAGCTCGTCGCGCTGGGCGAGCGCTACGCGCGTGCCACCGGCTACCCGATCCAGTTCCAGTGGACCCTGATCGACGGCGTCAACGACGGTGACGACGAGGTCGAGGGCATCGCCCGCCTGCTGGCCGGCAAGCTCGCGCTGATGAACCTGATCCCCTACAACCGCGTCGACGGTCTGGCCTTCGAGCGGCCCGCGGCCGAGCGCGCCGCATCGATCGCCCGCCGTCTCAACGCGCGCGGCGTGCTGACCAAGCTGAGGCAGTCCGCTGGGCAGGACGTCGATGCCGGCTGCGGCCAGTTGCGCGCGCGCAGCCAGGAGCGGCCCTTCGATACCTCAGGGCGAACGGAGTGGATCACGAGCGTGCCTTTCGACACCTGAGCGAACGGGCAGGGCGAACGGCCCTTCGATACCTCAGGGCGAACGGAATCGATCAAGAGCGTGCCCTTCCTTCCGTACCTCAGGACGGTCGGAAGTCCACCTCAGAGCGAGCGGGGGACGAAGCCCCAAGCCCCCGCCACGGATCCGGCTCCGCCGGTCCGTAAGGCGGGCGGCCCCCTTGGGGGGTAGCGAGCGCAGCGAGCTCGGGGGCCTAAGTCAACGAGCGAAGCTCCCGCAGCAACACCGACAGCATCGGCATGTCGACCGCCGCGGCCGGCTTGATGTCGGCCAGCACCTGGTGGCAACGCGCGATGGGGCTCGCGCGCCGGGCCTCCCAGGCGGCGATGCG
>JAABTC010000294.1 GCA_011390055.1 Burkholderiales bacterium
GGGTCTCCGCGACCACGACCGCAGGGGCACAGACCCCACCCGCCGCCAACGCGCCCGTGTCGAGTCTTGCCGACCGCAGCGCCTTCAAGGCGGGTCCCATGCCGCAGGCACTGCCGATGGACCTGCCCATCGACCGGGCCCGCCTCTATCCACCCGCGCAGCCTCGCCAGCCCCGTGATCTGTTTGCAGTCGTGTCGTGGCTGCCAGCGCCACCCGCGCCAGCGCCCGCCCCGTCACGGCCCGCCGAGACCGGCCCCGTCCCGCCCAGCCTCACCGTCCTCGGCAAGAAGCACGAAGCCCAGCAGTGGGAGGTCTACCTGGCCCACGGCAACCGGACACTGATCGCCCGCGAGGGCGCCGCGATCGACGATGGTTGGAGGGTCGAGCGCATTGCGCCGCCGACGATGACCTTGACGATGGTTGCCACAGGCCAGACGATGACGATCGACGTGGGCGAGGCGCGCTGATGCGCCACCGGATCGAAACCCTTTGCGCGCACTGCATGCGATGGGCGCGCCTGGCAGTGGCGGCGATGTGTACGGCCGGTCTCCTCGGGTGCGCGGCGCAGGACGCCTACCGCAGCGGAACCGAGTTGATGCGCCAAGGCGACACGGCCGCCGGGCTGGCGAAACTCGAGGAAGCCGCGCGGCTCGAGCCCGGATCCGCCGAGTACCGCATCGGCTTGATTCAGGCACGGGAACGTCTCGTGCAGTCCTGGCTGGCACGTGCCGACGCTGCAACGGCCCAAGGACAGCGTGAGCTCGCGCAACGCGCGTTGATGGAGGTGCTGGCGCTGCGACCCGGCCACGAAAGAGCGAAGGACGGCCTGCGGACCCTCGACAACCAACGGCGATGGGACTTGTGGGCCAAGGAGGCCGACGCCTCGCTCGCGCGCAAGGACGTCGAAGCGGCGCGCGCGAAGCTGCAGGCCTTGCTGAACGAAAGCCCCCGGCACGCCGAAGCCTTGCGCCTGCAGCAGCGTCTGGAGGAACAGAGCCGGGCGCCGCCACCCGAGTTCGCTTTGGCAGCCGCTTACCGCAAGCCGATCTCGATCGAGTTCAAGGAGGCGCCGTTGCGCACGGTGTTCGAGGTGATCTCGCGCACCTCCGGCTTGAACTTCCTGTTCGACAAGGATGTCAAGACGGATCAGAAATCATCCATCTACCTGCGCAACTCGACGATCGAAGCGGCGGTGAACCTCACGCTGCTGACCCACCAGCTGGAGCAGCGCGTGCTGGACGCCAACACGCTCTTGATCTATCCGAACACGCAGGCCAAGCAGAGGGAATACCAACCGCTGACGGTGCGCAGCTTCTACCTCGCGAACGCCGAGGCCAAGAGCGTTGCGGCGCACATCAAGACGCTGGTCAAGACCCGCGACGTCGTGGTCGATGACAAGTTGAACCTCGTGATCGTGCGCGACAGCCCCGAGGCGATCCGGTTGGCCGAGAAGGTCGTGGCCTTGCTCGACGTGTCCGAGCCCGAAGTGATGCTCGATGTGGAAATCCTCGAGGTCAAGCGAACCCGGCTGCTGGGCCTGGGCGTCCAGTGGCCCGACCAGTTGAGCCTGGCGCCCCTGCCGGCGGCCAGCGGCGGTTCACTGACGCTCAACGACCTGCGCAACCTCGATGCGTCCAGGATGGGCGCAGCGATCGGGCCGGTGACGATCAACGCGAGAAAGACCGATTCCGACGCCAACATCCTCGCCAATCCGCGCATTCGGGTGCGCAACCGCGAGAAGGCCAAGATCCTGATCGGCGAGCGCGTTCCGAACATCACGGCCACCTCGACCTCGACGGGCTTCGTGTCGGAGTCGGTGAGCTATGTCGACGTCGGCCTCAAGCTCGACGTGGAGCCGACGATCTACCTCGACAACGAGGTGGCGATCAAGGTCTCGCTCGAAGTCAGCAACATCATCACCCAACTGCAGACCAAATCGGGGTCGCTGGCCTACCAGATCGGCACCCGCACCGCGACCACGGTCTTGCGTCTGAAGGATGGCGAAAACCAGGTGCTCGCAGGCCTGATCAATGACGAGGATCGGCGCAGCGCCAACAAGGTTCCAGGTCTCGGGGAGGTCCCGATCGTCGGCCGCCTGTTCGGCACACAGACCGACGACGGCAGCAAGACCGAGATCGTGCTCTCGATCACGCCGCGCATCTTGCGCAACGTGCAGCGCCCGGAAGCTGCACTGCTTGAGTTCGCCTCCGGTACCGAGACCAGTTTGCGCAGCCGCGTGTTGGAGAGCGCTCTGGTGTCCCCCGCTGAAACGGCGACGCGCGTGGCCCTCCCAGGGAGCGCGCGCCCTGACGCGAACACGAGCGGCACGAACGTGCAACTGCGATGGCAGGGGCCCACCCGGCTGCGCCCCGGTGACACCTTCGCGCTGCAGCTCACGCTCGACGCGGACCGCCCGATCCTGTCGATGCCGCTCGAGCTCGAGTTCGATCCCGGCGTGCTCCAGGTGGTGGCCGTGTCGGAGGGAGACTTGCTTCGCCGCAACGGTGGTCAGACCCAGTTCACCAGCCGCATCGCCCCGACCGGCAGCGTGTCGATCCAAGGTGTTCGCTCCTCGGGCGGCGCCATCACCGGGTCGGGTGTCTTCGCGACGATCCAGCTGCGCGCGTTGCCCAGCAGTGCAGCAGAAACTGCGTTGCGGGTAACCTCCGCGTCGCCGATGGGCCCCGGGGCCATGCCGGCCAGCGTGGTCATCCCCCCAGCGCATGTCATCGACCTGCGCCCTTGAGCACGCACCCATGCCCGGCCCCCGCCGCTCGCCCGGCTTTTCGCTGATCGAACTGCTGGTCACGCTGGCCATCCTCGCGGTGCTGGCATCGGCCGTGGTTCCTGTGGCCCAGGTGCAAGTCCAGCGCAGCAAGGAGCGCGATCTGCGGCTGGCGCTGCGCGAGTTGCGCACGGCCATCGATGCCTACAAGAAGGCCAGCGACGAAGGCCGCATCCGTCGCTTCGTGGGCAGCACGGGGTACCCGAAGACGCTCGACGTGCTGGTCGACGGCGAGGAGGACGTCCGGGACCCCGGTCGCCGCAAGATTTTCTTCATCCGGCGCATCCCACGCGATCCGTTCTTCGCCGATGCAACCGTGGCCGATGCCCAGACCTGGGGCCATCGTGCCTACGCCAGCGAAGCCGCAGAGCCCCGCGCAGGCGACGACATCTACGACGTCTTCAGCCGATCGACCTCCATCGGCCTGAA
>JAABTC010000295.1 GCA_011390055.1 Burkholderiales bacterium
GCCGGGCAACCCGACCGGCGCGGTGATGCCGCTGGCCGAATGGAAGACGCTGTTCGAGCTGGCCGACCGTCACGGTTTCGTGATCGCCAGCGACGAGTGCTACAGCGAGATCTATTTCGGCGACACACCGCCGCTCGGCGCGCTCGAAGCGGCCCAGGCCCTCGGGCGCACGGACTTTCGCAACCTCGTCGCCTTCACCAGCCTGTCCAAGCGCAGCAACGTGCCGGGCATGCGCTCGGGCTTCGTCGCCGGCGATGCCGCGCTGATGAAGGCCTTTCTGCTGTACCGCACCTACCACGGCAGCGCGATGGGGCCGGTGGTGCAGGCCGCCAGCATCGCGGCCTGGAACGACGAAACCCATGTCGAGGCCAACCGCGCGCTGTACCGGGCCAAGTTCGCGCAGGTCACGCCGATGCTGGCCGAGGTGCTCGACGTGCAGCTGCCCGACGCGGGCTTCTACCTCTGGGCCGGCGTCGAAGGGGGCGACGACATCGCCTGGGCACGCGGCCTGCTCGCTCAATACAATGTCGCGGTTTTGCCGGGCAGCCTGCTGGCACGCACGTCGCAAGGCATCAACCCCGGCGCCGGCCGCATCCGTCTGGCCTTGGTGGCGGGCGTCGACGAGTGCGTCGAAGCGGCCCGGCGCATCGTCTCCTACTCCAAGAGCCTGACATGACCCAACAACTGCAATCGATCATCGACCTGGCCTGGGAAGCGCGCGCCAAGCTCGACAGCGTGAACGCGCCCGAGCTGCGCGACGCCGTCGAGCAGGTGATCGCCGACCTCAACGCCGGCCGGCTGCGCGTGGCCGAGCGCCAGGGCGTCGGCCAGTGGACCGTGAACCAGTGGGTCAAGAAGGCGGTGCTGCTGTCGTTCCGCCTCACCGACAACAAGATGATGCGCGCCGGCGACCTGGGTTTCTTCGACAAGGTGCCGACCAAGTTCGCCCACCTCGACGAGGCCGAGATGCGCGCCACCGGCGTGCGCGTGGTGCCGCCGGCGGTGGCGCGGCGCGGCAGCTTCATCGGCAGGAACGTGGTGCTGATGCCGAGCTACGTCAACATCGGCGCCTATGTCGACGAGGGCACGATGGTCGACACCTGGGCCACCGTGGGCTCCTGCGCGCAGATCGGCAAGAACGTCCACCTGTCGGGCGGTGTCGGCATCGGCGGCGTGCTCGAGCCGCTGCAGGCCAACCCGACGATCATCGAGGACAACTGCTTCATCGGTGCCCGCAGCGAGGTGGTCGAGGGCGTCATCGTCGAGGAGAACTCGGTGATCTCGATGGGCGTCTACATCGGCCAGAGCACCAAGATCTACGACCGGGCGACCGGTGAGGTGAGCTACGGCCGCATCCCGGCCGGTTCGGTCGTCGTTTCCGGTAATTTGCCCAGTGCCGATGGCAAGTACTCGTTGTACTGTGCCGTGATCGTCAAGAAGGTCGATGCGCAGACGCGCGCCAAGACCAGCATCAACGAATTGCTGCGTGCCTGAGGCCGTGGCGCGCACGCGAAGGAGCGGCAGGTCATGAGCAGCAATGGTGTCGGGGGCGGTGTGGGGTCGGCGACGGGCGGCAACATGGAGCGCGTGCTCCGGCTGATGGCCGAAAAGAGCGCTTCGGACGTCTACCTGTCGGCCAACACGCCGATCCTGATCAAGATCAACGGCCAGATCATGCAGCTGTCGGACCAGCCGCTGTCGCATGCGCAGCCGCGCCAACTGCTGGCCGAACTGCTGACGCCGCAACAGCTGGAAGAGCTCGACGACACCGGCGAGCTCAACGTCGGCGTCGGCATCACCAAGGTCGGCAGCTTCCGCTTGTCGGCCTTCCGCCAGCGGGGCTCGATCGCGGCGGTGTTCCGCTGCATTCCGTTCGTGATCCCGACGCTCGAGTCGCTGCGCGTGCCGTCGATCCTGGGCGACCTGGTGCTGGAAAAGCGCGGCCTGATCCTGATGGTCGGCGCCACCGGCACCGGCAAGAGCACCACGCTGGCGGCCATGCTCGAGCAGCGCAACCAGACCCTCACCGGCCACATCCTGACGATCGAGGACCCGATCGAATTCCTGTTCACGAACAAGAAGTCGGTGGTCAACCAGCGCGAGGTCGGCCGCGACACCAACAGCCTGCAGATCGCGCTGAAGAACGCGCTGCGCCAGGCACCCGACTGCATCCTGATCGGCGAGATCCGCGACCGCGAGACCATGACCTCGGCGATCTCGTATTCGCTGTCGGGCCACCTGGTGCTGGCCACGATGCACGCCAACAACAGCTACCACGCGCTCGGCCGCATCCTGTCCTTCTACACGCCCGAAGCGCGCCCGGCGCTGCTGTCCGACCTGGCCTCGGGCCTGCGCGCCATCATCTGCCAGCGCCTGATCCGGGCGCAGGCGGGCGGGCGCACGCCGGCTTCCGAAGTGCTGCTCAACACCAAGCTGATCGCCGAGCTGATCGAGCAAGGCGACATCGGCGGCGTCAAGGAGGCGATGGAAAAGTCGCTGACGGAAGGCTCGCAGACGTTCGAGGCCGCCCTGGCGAAGATGATCAACGACGGCATCATCACCCGCGAGGAGGGCCTCGCCTTCGCCGACTCGCCGACCAACCTGCTGTGGCGCCTGCAGAACGACGCGGCTCCGATGTCGCGCCAGCCCCCCAAGCAGGAAGATCCCGATCCGTCGATCTTCACCGAGATCACGCTGGACGTGCGGCCCGAGGAGAAGTCGCTCTCCACCAGCTTCGGGCGCTTGAACTGATGCAGCCCGCGTGACCATGGCGAGCGCCCTTGCGCTGGCCGAAGCGCTCATCGCCTGCCCGTCGGTCACGCCCGCCGATGCCGGCTGCCAGGAGCTGATCGAAGCGCGCCTGGCCGCGCAGGGCTTCGCCTGCGAAACGCAGGTCTTCGGCCCCGATGACTTCCGCGTGCGCAACCTCTGGGCAGTGCACCGCGGCACGCGCCCCGGCCCCACCTTGTGCCTGGCCGGTCACACCGACGTGGTGCCACCCGGCCCGCTCGCGGCCTGGGCCAGCGACCCCTTCGTGCCCAGCCACCGCAACGGACTGCTGTACGGCCGGGGCGCGGCGGACATGAAGTCGTCGATCGCGGCGATGGTGGTCGCCGCCGAGGCCTTCGTGCAGGCCAACCCCGGCCATGCCGGCGCCCTCGCCTTCCTGCTGACCAGCGACGAGGAAGGCCCCTCGGTCGACGGCACGCG
>JAABTC010000296.1 GCA_011390055.1 Burkholderiales bacterium
GTGGGCTCGTCGAGCACGATCACGTTGGCCGGTAGCGCGAACAGGCGCGCCAGCAGCAGGCGGTTGCGCTCGCCGCCCGACAGCGTGCGCACCGGCGAGTTGGCGCGCTCGGGCGAGAACAGGAAGTCGTTGAGGTAGCTCATCACGTGCTTCCTCTGGCCGCCGAACTCCACCCACTCGCTGCCCGGGCTGATGGTGTCGGCCAGCGTGGCGTCGAGGTCGAGGGCGTCGCGCATCTGGTCGAAGTAGGCCACCTGCATCTTGCTGCCGCGCTTGACCTTGCCACGCTGCGGTTCGAGCTGGCCGAGGATGAGTTTGAGCAGCGTCGTCTTGCCGACGCCGTTCGGCCCGATCAGCCCGATCTTGTCGCCGCGCAGGAAGGTGGCCGTGAAGCCGTCGATCAGCCACGGCTTCGTTTCGTCGAAGCGGAACGAGACGTCTTCCAGCACCGCCACCAGCTTGCCGCTCGGCACGCCCGAGTCGATCTCCAGGCGCACCTGGCCGAGCGACTCGCGCCGCGCTGCGCGTTGCTCGCGCAAACGCTCCAGGCGCACGATGCGGCCGACCGCGCGCGTGCGCCGCGCCTCGACGCCCTTGCGCACCCAGACCTCTTCCTGCGCCAGCAACTTGTCGGCGCGCGCACTCGCCAGGGCTTCGTCCTGCAACTCGCGCGCCTTCGTCACCTCGTAGGCGGCGTAGTTGCCGGGGTAGGAGCGCAGCATCCCGCGGTCGAGTTCGATGATGCGGGTGGCCACCGCGTCGATGAAGGCGCGGTCGTGCGAGACGAAGAGGAGCGCGCCGCTCCACGCCACGAGCAAGCCCTGCAGCCACTCGATCGCATCCAGATCGAGGTGGTTCGTCGGCTCGTCGAGCAGCAGCACATCGGGGTGCGCGACCAGGGCCTGCGCCAGCGCGACCCGCTTCTTGGTGCCGCCGGACAGCGATGCCACCGGCTTGTCGCCGTCCAGGTGCAGGCGTTGCAAGGTCTCGGTGACGCGCTGCTCCCACATCCAGCCGTCGAGGTGCTCGATGCGCGTCTGCAGCGCATCCAGGTCGTCGCCGGGCGCGTGCTGCTCGTAGCGCTCGCGCAACGCGCGCGCCTCGGCAGCGCCCTCGCTGGCAGCCTCGAACACCGTGGCTTCGGCTTCGAACAGCGGCTCTTGCGGCACATAGAAGCGGCGCAGGCCCTGCTGCGCCTGCAGCACGCCGTCGTCCAGCCGCTCCAGGCCGGCCAGGATCTTCAGCAGCGACGATTTGCCGGTGCCGTTGCGCCCGATCAGCGCCACGCGCTCGCCACTGTCGAGTGAGAAGCCTGCGCCGTCGAGCAGGGCGACATGGCCGAAGGCGAGGTGGGCGTTGGAAACGGTGATCAGGGCCATGCGGAGATTGTCCGCGACCGGAACCCCTTGAAAGCCGCGCGGCGGTACCTATCTCTGTTGCACACCGCCGGGGTTCGCACCCGGCCCGAACCACCCTCCTTCAGGAGCCATGCCATGTACGAATCCCTGTTGAACTATCCCGGCAGCCTGTTCGGCAACTTCGATCGCCTGCGCCGTGAACTCGACGACCTGGCCGGTGGTAGCGGCGAACCGAGCAGCATTCGCTCGGTCGCCGCCGGCACCGAACCGGCCTTGAACGTCGGCCGCACGCCGACGAGCTTCGAGGTGTACGCCTTCGCCCCCGGCCTGGACGCCGCCAAGATCGACGTCACGCTCGACCGTGGCGTGCTGCGCATCGCCGGCGAACGGCAGGCGGCCACGCCCCAGGGTGGCGACAAGGTCAACGTCTACACCCGTGAGCGCAGCGCCGGCGCCTTCATGCGCGCCGTCTCACTGCCCGAAGACGCCGACCCGGCGAGCGTGAACGCCAGCTACCGCGACGGCGTGCTGCGCGTCTCCATCGCGCGCCGCGAAGCCCCGCAACCCCAACGCATCAACGTGCAGTGAACGTCACCCAACCCAAGGACATCGCCATGAACGACAAGACCTCCCAAGCCACCCCGGTGGCACGCACCCAGGAACGCGGCCGTGCCGCACTGCCGGCCGTCGACGTGTACGAAGACGCCTCGGGCATCACGCTGCTGGCCGACATGCCCGGCGTGTCGCGCGAGAACCTCGAGCTGCATGTCGAAGGCACGGCGCTGTCGATCGAAGGCCGCGTCGAGCCGCAGACGCCCGAAGGCCTGGAGGCCGTCTACGCCGAGATGCGCGCGCCGCGCTTCAAGCGCAGCTTCACGCTCAGCCGCGAGCTCGACACGGCCAAGATCGACGCCAACCTGAAGGACGGCGTGCTGACCCTGCGCATCCCGAAGCAGGCCTACGCGCAGCCGCGCCGGATCGAAGTCCGGTCCAACTGAGGCTGGGATGGGGGCCGCAGGCCCTCACCCTTCCAACATCCGCACCTTGACGCTGCGCCCCTTGACCTTCGCGGTCGACAGCTTGCCCAGCACCTGCTGGGCGATGCCGCGCTCCACGGCCACGTAGGTCGAGAAGTCGTTGACGTTGATCTTGCCGATCTGCGCACCGGCAAAGCCCAGGTCCTTGGTCAGCGCCCCCAGCACGTCGCCGGCGCGGATCTTCTCCTTGCGGCCGCCGAGGATCTGGACCGTCTGCATCGGCGGGCGCAGCGGCTCGTCGCTCGTCGGCGTCAGTTCCGACAGCTTCTTCCAAACCGATGAGAAGCCGCCCGCCTGCTCGATCTTGCCGACGCTGCCCATCTCGTCCATGCTGACCAGGCTGAAGGCCCAGCCCTCCTCATCGACCCGGCCGGTGCGGCCGATGCGGTGCGTGTGCGTGGCGGCATCGGGCGAGATGTCGACGTTGATCACCGCTTCGAGTTGAGCGATGTCCAGGCCGCGCGCGGCGATGTCGGTGGCCACCAGCACGCTGCAGCTGCGGTTGGCGAACTGCACCATCACCTGGTCGCGGTCGCGCTGCTCCAGTTCGCCGTGCAGCTCGAGCGCGGCGTAGCCCTGCGCGCGCAGCACCTCGACCAGATCGCGACACTGCTGCTTGGTGTTGCAGAACGCCAGGGTGCTGACGGGGCGGTGGTGCTCGAGCAGCAGTGACACGGCATGCAGGCGCTCGTCTTCGCGCACCTCGAAAAAGAGCTGGCGGATCTTGGTGGCGGCGTGCGCGGCCAGCAGCTTGACTTCCTTGGGCTCGCGCAGGAAGGCCGCGCTCAGCTTGGCGATGCCTTCGGGGTAGGTG
>JAABTC010000297.1 GCA_011390055.1 Burkholderiales bacterium
GTGGCCGACCTGTGCCGAGACCCGGGGCGCGAACTGACGCTCGTGGTGGACGCTTCCGTGCGCGCATTCACCGAAGTGTGGGCGGGTGCCCCGGCGACCAGAACCGCCCGCTACTGAAGGTGATTCGGGAGACCAACCCGGATTCCATGGCGGTGCTGGCCAAGAGCACGGATCGGCAACCGAGCAATCTGTCGCGCACCTTGAAGACGATGTCGCGTTACGGGTTGGTGGGCCTGCATCGCTCGAGTGCGGTTGCATGTAGCTATGTTGCTCCAATGATGGTTGGAGGCACCATGACGATGACAACGCTATCCAGCCGAGAGTTCAGCCAGGACACCAGCAAGGCCAAGAAGGCCGCCAAGGACGGGCCGGTGTTTATCACTGACCGAGGCAGACCGGCACACGTGCTGCTGAGCATTGATCACGACCAGTCCCTGGCTGCGCCCGCCGCCAGCATCATCGATCTGTTGGCGATGCCAGACGCGGAGAAGATCAGATTCGTGGCGCCGCGTGTCCGCAAGCTTTCGAAGCCGGCGGATTTGACGTGACGATCTTGCTCGACACGAACGTCGTTTCGGAGCTACGCAAGGCCAGGTCCGGACGGGCCCATCCCTCGGTGACTGCGTGGGCGGCCCGGATGCCTGCGGGCAGCTTGTACTTGTCCGCGATTACTCTGCTTGAACTCGAGATGGGCGTCCTTCAACTCGAGCGACGCGACGCCGCACAGGGAATGATTTTGCGCACTTGGTTGGATCGTCACGTGCTGCCTGCGTTTGCCGGACGTGTGCTCGCGGTCGATGCGACGGCGCTCGTTCATGGCATGACGGTCGTGACCCGCAACGTGGCCGACTTTGAAGCCAGCGGAGTGCCGCTGCTCAACCCCTGGCTTGCACAGCCGGCATCGTGACGGTGAAAAGCCGTTGTCCGGACAGGGATTGCGCACCACGGTCACCGGGCCGGTGCAAGGCGATAGATCTCGATACCCTGTCAAGTTCACCGCTCGCGGGAGTGAAGCGGGCGCCCGCGCGGGGTTGCAAGCAAGGGTAGACAGGCTGTTCAATGAACGTGCGGGTGCACGTGAGAGGCTGCGGTCGACGCGCCGGCGGGTGCCAGCGTGGCGCAGGGCGGGGTGAACGGCACCCGGACCACCTGGATCGTCACATGCTCGATCGCGAAGTGCTCGTGCAACGCGTCGTTGGCGTGCTTCAGGAAGGCATCGTCGGCATGTCCCTGCGGCATCACCAGGTGCGCCGTCATCGCGGTCTGCGACGTGCCCATCGCCCACACGTGCAGGTCGTGCACCCGCTCCACGCCGGGCAGCGATTCCAGCAGCGCCTGCACCGCATGCAGATCCACGCCCTCTGGCACGCCGTCGAACAGCAGGTGCAGCGACTGCTTGAACAGGTTCCAGGTGCCGATCACGATGACGGCCGCGATCAGCAGGCTGACCACCGGGTCCAGCCAGGTCCAGCCGAACCATAGCGCCAGGCCGCCGGCCACCACCACGCCCGCGGACACCAGGGCATCGGCGGCCATGTGCAGGAAGGCACCGCGGATGTTGAGGTCGCTCTCGCGCCCCCGCATGAACAGCAGCGCGGTGGCGGTGTTGACCACGATCCCGATGCCGGCCACCACCATGATGGTGACGCCCTCGACGGCTTGCGGCGTCTGCAGCCGGTGCACGGCTTCCCAGGCCAGCGAGCCCATGGCCACCAGCAGCAGCAGGGCGTTCAGGAAGGCTGCCAGGATGCTGGCGCGCTTCCAGCCGTAAGTGTGGCGGGCATCGGGGCGCAGGCGCCCAGCCAGTGCACCGCCCCAGGCCAGCACCAACCCGATCACGTCGCTGAGGTTGTGCCCGGCGTCCGCCAGCAGTGCCAGCGAGTCGACCTTCCAGCCGTAAAAGGCCTCGACCGCGACGAAGGCGAGGTTCAGCGCGATGCCGATGCCGAAGGCGCGGTCGAAATTGGCCGGCGCGTGATCGTGAGCGTGAGCTGCGCTCACGGCGAAGCCTTGCGGCGCAATCCTATTTTTGCTGAAGAATCCAGCGCGCCAGCGTCAAGGATTCGTCTTCGGTGACCTGGGCCTGCGCAGGCATCGGCACCTGGCCCCAGACCCCGACGCCGCCTTCGCGGATCTTCTTGGCGAGCCTCACGTCGGCCGTCTTGTCGTCGGCATACTTTGCGGCGACGCTCTTGAACGATGGGCCCAGGGTGTTGCGGTCGATGCGATGGCAGGCGAAGCAATTCTTCGTCTTGTACATCTCGTCGTCGGCAATGGCGGCGCCGGCCGGAAGCAGCAGACCGAGGGCAGTGGAGAGCAGGATTGATTTCATCGAGGTGGTCAGTAAAAAGAGCCGTGGGGGCCCGCAGGCCCCCACGCTAGGAAACAGCAACGGGCGTCGCGGGTCAGTTCGGGGTCAAGCGCGCGATCGAGCCTTCGTCGGTGGCGACATACAGGCTGCCATCAGGTGCTTGCACCAGTGAACGGAAACGCGCGGCAGGCATGGGCAGGTTGACAGTCGTGCGGGTGGCAGACGAACCATCGGCCGAGATATCGAGCACGTCGAGCCGGTTGCCCACCGGCGTGCCATGGATACCGATGCCCGCGAAGCCGATGATCATGCGGCCGTTCCAGCCCTTCCACTGCGGACCGGTCAGGAAGGTGCCGGTGAAGAGGCCCTGCGAAAGGCCGTCATTGGTCCAGGCCGGCTTCATGGCGTTCGGATAGGTCTTGGTGTCGGTCATCGGCATGAACGCACCGCGCGTCTTCGGATCCACCGCGCCCATCTGGTTCGGGCTGTAGCCGCAGTAGTTGTCCGGGCAGGCACCGCGGCCGCCGACGTTGGGCCGCGGGTCCCAGCCGGCGTTGCCGCCGGGCCTGAGCGCCGTGACTTCATCGGTGTGCCACGGGCCGTTCTCGGCCGTGTACGGCTGGTGGGTGCCTGGCCGGAAGGTGATGCCCTGCGGGTTGCGGTGCCCGTAGGTGTAGATGCGGGCGTCGAAGCCGGCGGCTGCGCCGTTGCCCGGTGCGGCCTTGCCATCGCGGTCGATGCGCAGCACCTTGCCGCCGATGAGCGTGGGGCTCTGCGGCACGGCGCCGTTGTGCGTGTCGCCGGTGGTCACGTAGAGGAAGCCGTCACCCGGGCTGAAGCGCACGCGCCCGCCGTTGTGCGCGCCGGGGCCGCCGAAGGGGTGGTCGCTGGCGCGCG
>JAABTC010000298.1 GCA_011390055.1 Burkholderiales bacterium
AAGTGGCGACGCTGATTCTCGCGGGTCTCTCGACGCCGCTGGTGCTGTCGGTGCACACGGTCGTGAGCTTCGACTTCGCGGTGTCGGTGATTCCTGGCTGGCACGCCACCATCTTCCCGCCGTACTTCGTCGCCGGCGCCATCTACGCCGGGTTCGCGATGGTGTTGACGCTGGCCATTCCGGTGCGCCGTTTCTACGGCATGGAAAGCCTGATCACCATGCGCCACATCGACAACATGGCCAAGATCACGCTGGCGACGGGCCTGATGGTCAGCTATGGCTACGCGATGGAAGCGTTTTTCGCGTGGTACAGCGGCAGCCCGCACGAGCGGTTCATGATGTGGAACCGCATGTTCGGCCCCTACGGGTGGTCGTACTGGACGCTGATCGCGATCAACATGGTGATGATCCAGTTGCTGTGGTCCCCGAGAGTGCGCCAGAACACCACCGTGCTGTTCGTGATGTCCTTGCTGATCGGCGTCGGCATGTGGCTCGAGCGCTTCGTCATTATCGTGACCTCGCTCAACCGCGACTTCATCCCCGCCTCGTGGGGCATGTATTACCCGACGCAGTGGGACTTCATCACGTTCTTCGGAACGATTGGCCTGTTCCTGACGCTGTTCCTGCTGTTCCTGCGGTTCGTGCCGATGATTTCAATCTTCGAAGTCAAGATGCTGCTGCCGCAGTCGAAGGTGAAGGGCGACCATGCACACTAACGAGCCGACCAACCGCCTGCACGGCGTGATGGCGGAATTCGAGTCCGCCCAGGCCGTGGTCGATGCCGCGCGCAAGACCATGGCGCAGGGGTTCACCAGGGTCGAGGCTTACTCGCCGGTCCCGATCGAGGAATTGAACGACATCATCCACCAGAAGCGGACCAAGCTGGCGCAGATCGTGCTGGTCGCCGGCCTCACCGGCATGGCCACCGGCTTCGCGCTGCAGTACTGGGCGTCGGTGATCGAATATCCGATGAACATCGGCGGCCGGCCTCACGCCAGCTGGATCACCTTCATCATCCCGTCGTACGAACTGACGATCCTGTTTGCCGCCCTGTCCGCGGCGATCGGCATGATCGTCCTCAACGGGTTGCCGCAACCGTACCACCCGGTGTTCAACGTCGATCGCTTCGCGATGTGCAGCTCTGACAAGTTTTTCCTGGTCGTGGAGTCGGCTGATCCGAAGTTCGACCAGCAGGGGACGGCGGAGTTCCTGCGCAGCACCGGCGCCATGGGAGTCTACGACGTTGACGAATAGGTTCACCTTCGCCCTCCTGGCGGCCGCCTCGCTGTTGGTCGCGGGCTGCCGCCAGGACATGCACGATGCGCCGCGCTACGAAGCCTACGAGGCCAACGCGACGTTCCCCGACGGCCGCGCTTCGCGCTCGGCGCCGGTGGGCACGGTCGCGCGCGGCTTGCTGCGCGACGACGAAGCGCTCTACACCGGCAGGGTGGCGGGGCAACTGGTCGAGCAGTTTCCGTTCGCCATCGCGCACGCCGACCTGGCCCGCGGCCAGCAGCGCTACAACATTTACTGCACGCCTTGCCACGGCAAGCTCGGTGACGGCAACGGCATGGTGGTGCAGCGCGGCCTGCGCCAGGCGGCCTCGTACCACCAGGATCGCCTGCGCCAGGAAAAGACCGGCTACTTCTACGACGTGATTACCAACGGCTTCGGCGCCATGCAGGGCTACGCGGAGCAGATTCCTGTCCGCGACCGCTGGCTGATCGTCGCCTACGTGCGCGCGCTGCAACTGAGCCAGCACGCGTCGGTCAACGACGTGCCCGCCGACCGGCGCGCCGATCTCGACGCGCCACCGGCATCCACGGAGAGACACTAGTGTCGACCGTCACTTCTGAATCGTTCAAAGCGGGCGACACGCCGCTACCTGGCCTGAAGCAGTTCGGCCTGATTGCGGCCGTCCTCGGCGTGGTGCTCACCGGCGCGGGCTTCATGCTGTCGGGGGCCGACCGCTTCTTCCAGGCCTACCTGGTGGCCTACACCTTCTGGACCGGGGTCGCGCTCGGCTGCCTCGCGCTGCTGATGGTGCAGCACCTGACCGGCGGCGCCTGGGGCCTGGTCCTGCGCCGGCCGCTCGAAGCGGCGGTCCGCACGCTGCCGTTCATGGCGGTGCTGTTCCTGCCGATCGCGCTCGGCATGCACTCGCTCTACGAGTGGACGCACGAGAGTGCCAAGAGCGACCCGCTGCTGATGCTCAAGGCCGGCTACCTGAACACGCCGTTCTTCCTGGCCCGCCAGGTGATCTACTTCGTGATCTGGTCGGTGATGGGCTATCTGCTGACGTCGTGGTCGGCCGAGCAGGACCGCACCGGCGACCCGGCCATTGCCGGCAAGATGGAGCGGCTCTCGGGCGGCGGCCTGGTCGTCTACTTCCTCACCATCACCTTCGCGATGGTTGACTGGACGATGTCGGTCAACCCGCACTGGTTCTCGACCATTTGGGGCATGCTCTACATCGGCGGCCAGGGCCTGTCGGCGTTCGCGTTCTGCATCATGGTGCTGGTGATGCTGTCGCAGACCGCGCCGCTGAACAAGGTCCTGACCACGCATCACTTCCACGACCTGGGCAAGTTCTTGTTCGCGTTCCTGATGCTGTGGGCGTACCTGTCGTTTTCGCAGCTGCTGATCATCTGGTCGGCGAACATCCCGGAAGAAATTCCGCACTACATCATCCGCTGGGAAACCAGCTGGCGCTACTTGAGCGCGTTCATCATCATCGGGCACTTCATCGTGCCGTACGCGCTGCTGCTGTCGCGCGACCTGAAGAAGAACGCCGGCAAGCTCAAGGTCGTGGCGATCTGGATCATCTGTGCCCGCATCGCCGACTACTACTGGCACGTCGCTCCAGAGTTCCACAAGGGCGGCATGAATCTCAGCCTGCTCGACGTCGCGCTGCCGCTGGCGCTCGGCGGGATCTTTATTTCGATCTTCGTGTCACAGCTCGCCGGGCGCCCGCTGCTGCCCGTGAACGATGCTGGGCTGGAGAAGGCACTGACCCATCATGTCCACTAACGAGCACGCGAGCGAACACGACATCGAGTACGGGCCCAACCCGCCGGGCGCGCAGTACGAGCACACCGACATCGACACGTCGGTCGGCTACAAGTTCGCACTGTGGCTGATGGTCGCGATGCTGATCTCGGTGACCATCGTGTACGGCACGTTCTGGTTCTTTGAGAACCAG
>JAABTC010000299.1 GCA_011390055.1 Burkholderiales bacterium
TCACCCCCGCTTTGCGCAGATTGCCCAACACGCGGGCATTCCAGTTCGAGGTGTTGCGCGCTTCAGCCACGCCCAGCGCGATGCATCACAGGAATGGCTCATTGATCCTCCGAACGCACGGCAACAGGTCTTAGGGGGGGCTGGCCAGACGAGACTTACGGCGATCAGCACATCGTCCGGGACGAATTGCAACACGTGCAGCGTCCTGCTGCCGAGGTCGATTAAGGTCTGTGTCGGGCCGACTGGCCCTCTCCGCCATCAGGCAGGCGCTGGACGGCGTCAAGAAGAGACTGCCTGACAACCTGCCGCGGCCGCAACCCAAGGATTCACCATGAACACCCGCGCCTTCTCCCTGATCCTGATCCTGGCCTGCGTCTTGTTGGCTGCGTTTGCCTCCCTGAACTGGGTGGCCATCGCGGCTCCCAGTGCATTGAGCCTCGGGTTTGCCGAGGTCAGTGCACCGCTCGGCATGGTCCTGCTGATCTTCACTGCGGCCATCTGCGGTCTCTTCATCATCTACATCGTGCTTTTGCAGGCCGGTGTCATCCTCGAAGCGCGGCGGTTGACGAAGGAGGTCAAGGAACAGCGCGTGCTCGCGGACAAGGCAGAGGCCTCGCGCTTCACGGAACTGCGAACCATGCTCGAAGGTGAACTGCGCAGGATCGAAGCGCAGGGTGCTGCCACCCACCGCGAATTCGGAGCCCGGCTCGAAGAATCGGGACGGGGCTTGCAAGACAAGTTGGCTGAAACGACGGGTACGCTGTCGGCTTACCTCGGTGAAATCGAGGACAAGCTTGATCGCGCGTTGGTCTCGGCGCACGCGCAGGGTGTGGCGCCGCAAATTCCGCGCTGACGGATCGCGGGGGCGGCTCGAGATGGCTGCAGGGCCGTCTTGCGGCGCACGACGCGAGCAGCCTACCTGGTGGCGCCGGTCCTGTAGTGATAACTCGCGAGTTCAGGTCTGGCCTGCCTGGTACTTGGCGAGGCGCCTGAGCTTCAGAGGTGCGGCAACTTCGAAACGGGCGGCTCAACGGAAAGTGGCTTCGATGTACCGCTGCAACTCTTCCCACGTGATGGTGCCGTCCCGGTTGATGTCGATGTCAGCGAAGCGCGCCGCCAGTTCGAGGGTGTTCCGCGCTTCATGGCGCGTGACGACGTTGTCTGCATCGACGTCGTTCGCGCGGAACATCGCAACGTAGCGCTCGGCCGAGCGCGTGTTGAACGCCTGACGATCGTCGGCCACGACATTGGCATTGAAGCCAGCGACGACAAGCGCGATGCAACCCAGAACTTGTTTCATCGGATCTTCCAATGGCACGGCGCCAGGTCTCGGCGGTGTGGCAGCCAGGCGAGCCTCATGCCACGACCAGTACATCGCCCGGGATGAACTGCAGCACGTGCAGCGCCATGCTGCCGAGTTCCGTCTGTCCAATCGCCTCCGCGTCGTGGTGACCCACCACGACGCAGTCAGCCGGTAGCGCGGCAGCGCCCACCAGCACGGCGCGGGCAGGCACGTCGGCGGCGACTTCGGCGCGCACCGCGTGCATCGACTTCGCCGACAAACCTTGCGCCAACAGGCTCAGTTCTTGCTCGGCGTGTCGGTGCATTGATTCGTGCAGCGCCTGCACCTGCGCGCTGTCGACGCCACCGGACTCGAGGCTGCTGTCGAGCACCGGGGCGACGGCGTAGAGCAGGTGGTGGTGCGCTTGTGGAAACAGCGCCAGGGCGGTCACGGCGGCTCGGACCGAACCGTCGCGCAGGTCCACCCCCGAAAGGATCTTGCGGTAGGGCCGCGGGTCGTTGGTGCGCACGACGAGCACCGGGCAAGCCGGCGCCCGCAGCACCTTGAGTGCCGTGCCGCCGAGCCCCGCCGTGGCCGGGTCGAAACGTGATCCCAGCACCAGGAGCGCGGGCTGCTGTGACTGCACGTGATTGCCGATCACCACGTGGGCCGGGCCGATTTCGACAACGCTTTGGACCTGCAGGCCCAAGCGTCGCTCCAACAGGCTCGCCGATTGCGTCAGCTGCTCGCCCAGCGTCGCGATGCGTTCGTCGAGGGTTGGCCCGGAACTGTGCGGAGCGCCTGGGCCGCAGGCCTGAAGAAGACACAAGCTCGCGCCGTGCTGCGCGGCCAACTGGGCTGCTCGTTCGACGGCGGCCTTCGCGCCAGGCGAGCCGTCGCTGGCCACGGTGATCTTGCGGAACGAAGACATCTCGGTGGTGCGCAGCGAACGGTCGCTCATGGCGCTGCCGGCTTGTCCGGCGAACGCTCGCTGCTGGCCGCGCGACCGAGCTGGCTGTCGATCAGCCGTGCCAGCTTGTCGGCCGCGCCACGCACCGCGTGGCCAGCGCTTCGCGGCCCTCGATGTTCTCGTCGGTGTTGACCTGGATCTTCATTGGAGTTCCTTGGGTGATGGTTCAGTGGCGAAAGGTGGCGGCCAGCCCCGTCGCGGCCGGCATGCGCTCGGCCGGCAGCACGTGCACCTGGCCGCCCCGGTTCTCGACGAGGGCGCCGAGGTCGTCGAGCAGGTCGTCGATCTGCGGATGGTCCAGGTCGTCGGCGACGATCTGGCCGGTGTGCTCGTCGAGGTGGCCCGCCAGCACGCGGTCGGCCTCGATCAACAGCCTGCCCACGCGGCCGGCCGCTGCGGCCTCGGCCACGCTCACCAGGTCATCGCTGCCCAGGCCCCGGGCTTGCGCGGCGTGGAACTCGTCGGCCCAGCGCGCCTGCTGCGCCAGGTGCTCGGGCTCCATCACCTGCCAGGCGCGCTGGCGCAGCGCATCGGCGTCGAGGGCCTCGGGGTTGGCGTCGATGCCCGAGGGCAGCAGCCGGGCGTTGTGGCTGACCTGGCGAAACAGGTGGTGGTGCTCCGGCAGCGCGGCCAGGATCAAGGGCAGGCCCGAGGGCTTGGAGTGGTGCTCGGTCACGGCGCGGTCGACGGCACGGAAGAAGCGTTCGGCGTCCTTGTCGACTTCGTCCTTCTTGCCGCCCTGGCCATGGCGCATCGGCGAGCTGGCAGCGCCGTTGCCGCCATACGACGACACCGTCTGGTGCGGCTCGGTGAACTCGTCGCCGAGGGCGTCGGTGATGGTGCGCGGCACGCCCGCTGCCAGCTCGATCTCGGCGAGGCCGTCACGGTCGCCCTCGAACAGCTGGATCCGGTGCCGGCTCAGGCCCAGCACCTGGTAACGG
>JAABTC010000300.1 GCA_011390055.1 Burkholderiales bacterium
AGCAGGTGCACGGCCGCCCAGGCGATGAGCGCGCCGACGCTTGCGAACAGCGCCAGGCCCGCCATCAAGGGCTTGCCGATGCCGAGCACGCGCTGCACCCAGCTGCGCGAATCGGCGTCGCGGGCTTCGAGTTGCTGCGCCAGGGCGCTCGCCTGGGCGCGGGCCTGCTCGGCGTCGGTCGCGCCGCCCAGCACGGCGTTGCCGGTCCGGTGGGCCGCGACCCAGATCGGCACGTAGGTCACGGGGTTGGAGATCAGCGTCGCGGCTGCGGCCACCGGCAGGTTGGCGCGCAGCAGCAGCGCCGCCGCCGTGGCGGCCACGATCTGCAGCACCGGGAACAGGAAACCGAAGAAGACGCCGATGGCCGCGCCCGCAGCGACGCGCCGCCGCGTCAGGTGCCACAACCAGGGCCGCTGCAACAACGGCCGCAGCCAGCGCAACGAGCGCGAGTCGCGCAGCCGGTCTTCGCTCGGCAGCCAGCGCTGCAGCCGGCGCCGCATCACGTCGGCCCATGGTCCACGTGCAGGCCGATCGCGCGCAGCACGCCGTCGCGCAGCGTCAGCAGCCCTTGCGCCTGCAGCAGCGTCGTCGCCGCCGTGGCGGCGGGCAAGGGCATCGCCAGCCAGGCGGCGAGCGCATCGAAGCACTCGTGCCGCGGCGCCGGCGTGGCACAGATCAGCGTGCCGGGCGCGAAATGGCGCACCTCGCAGTCGGGCATGTTGCCAGGTGGGCGCTCGAGCTGCACGTCCGGGCGCGCCAGCACGCGGAGCAGCGGGCGAAACACGCGCACGCCTGGCTCGACGCCGTGCGTCGGCGCTCGGGAGGTGACGGCAGCGAAGGAAGGGAGGGCGAACGCGGTCTTGTTGGGCATGCTGGGGTCGTGGGTCGAAGCGCTGCCGCACGACGACACGACCTGCCAATCTTGGTACGCGACGGGGCCTGCGCCCACCGCGCGAATCCGATTCGCGCCTCGGATTTGTCCGATTTGTTGCCATTGGGAGGCGACGCCCTGCCGCGTTGGCGTTAAAAACACCCCGAATGACCTGGTCGTCTTTGCGAGGTGGACGTTTGGAAACGCCGATTGCGAACCGTTGGCTGGCCCGCGCCGATCCGCGCGCGATCCTGTGGGCCGGCGGCACCCTGGCGTTGGCCTTGCTCGTGGCCGGAGTGCTGTCGTCCGTGCTGCTGTGGCGCGACCTCATCGGCAATGCGGAAGCCGAGATCCAGCGCACGGTGCGGCTGCTGTCGCAGCATGCGGCGCGCGTCATCGAGCCGGTGAATCACACGCTGCGCGAGATCGACAGCGCGCTCGAGGAGGCCGGCCAGCAGGGTGCACAGATGACGCCGCAGCAAGTGCACGAACTGATGCGGCCTTTCGCCACGGTGGGGCCGTACCTCGTTCGCGTCGTGGTTGTGGACGAACACGGGCGCTTTCGCGGCGCCTCGGACCAGGCCACAGCGCCGGCCGATCTGCACCTGGACGACGCGTGGCTGCGCCAGGTGCGCGCGTCGGACCAGGCACTGCAGGTCGGCCTGCCGCAGACCTCGCGGGCGATCGAGCACCGGGTGGTGCCTTTGGCACGGCCGCTGACGGACAGCAAGACCCAGGCGTTCCGCGGTGTCGTCGTTGCCGCACTCGGGCTCGATCAATTGCAGGCCTTCCACCAGGACATGCAGTTGTCGCAGGGCTGGCAGGTGGCGCTCCTGCGCGACGATGGCATTGCACTGACGGGTGCCGCTGCCGGCACGCACTGGCGTGCGACGGGCGGCGCCGCCGTCGAGGGTCGTCTGCCCCTCGACGACTCGACCGGCGAACTGGTGCGCTGGCGCCCGGCCGAGGATGCCCAGGTGCTGGTCGGCCTGCGCCGTGTCGGCGACTGGCCGTTGATGGTTGCGGTGTCGGTCGACGCCGCCACCGTGGTTGCGCCGTGGCGACGCCGTGCCATCGCGCTGTTGTCGATGACCTTGCCGGCCGCCGCGGGGGTGATGGCCCTGTCCTGGCTGGGCGCGGTGGCGCTGCGCCGCACCCGCGGGTTGTCGCGCTCGCTGGGCGTGTCGACGGCGCGCTACCGCTCGCTGGTGGAAAGCAGCCCGGACGGCATCCTGATCGCGCGCAGTGGCGTCATCGAGTACGCGAATGCCGCGATCGCCCGGCTGGCGCAGGTGGGCGACGCGTCAAAGCTGGTGGGCCGGCGTGTCGCCAGCCTGCTCGATGGCGGCAGCGAGCGCCATCCGAGCGACGCATTCGACGGCCCGCCGCCAGGTCGCGCGATCAGCTTCGAGCACTGGCTGCAGCCTGACCACGGCATGCCGATCGAGGTCGAGACGGCGATCGCCGACGGAGCACCGGGCGACGATGCTTCGCTGCAGATCGTGGTCCGCGACATCTCGGCGCGCAAACAGGCGCAGCGTCGTCTGCGCGACAGCGAGGAGCGCTACCGGCTGATGGTCGAGGGCGCGCCCGACTGCGCCTTCCTGCTGCTCGACATGCAAGGCGTGATCGAGGACGTGAAGCCCGTGTCCAGCAAGGTCGTGCTCGGCCGCCGCCAGGAACTGCTCGGTCGGCACCTGAGCACGCTGTTCACGCCGGACGACAGGCGCCGTGACGAGCCGACGCGCCTGTTGCGCCAGGCGCGTGCCGTCGCGGCCCCGCAGGATCGCGAAGGCTGGTGCTACCGCACCGACGGTGGTCGCTTCTGGGCGCACCTGGTGTTGTCGCCGTTGGCCGACGACGATGAGCAGCCGCGCGGCTTTCACGTGCTCGTGCGCGACATCAGCGCCCGCAAGCGCCTGCAGGACGAACTCGATGCCAATCGCCGCAAGCTCGAGACCCTGGCACTGGCCTCGGAGGCGGCGCGGGAGCGCGAGAAGATTCGCATCGCGCGCGAGCTGCACGACGAGCTGGGCCAGGTGTTGACGGTGCAGCAGATGGACGTGGAGATGCTGGCCGATGAACTCGGCGCCGCATCGACCGCAGTGCACGAGCGCATCGCGGCAATGCGAGCCCATGTGGACGCGGCCCTGGAGATGACGCGTCGCATCGCCGGCGACCTGCGGCCCCTGGTTCTCGACGACCTGGGCCTGGCCGCGGCGTTGCAGTGGCTGCTGGCTCAGGCGCGATCGCGTTGCCGCATCGAGGGTCAACTTGTATTGCAGGGCGATGCGGGCGCGCTGCGCGACGA
>JAABTC010000301.1 GCA_011390055.1 Burkholderiales bacterium
CGTCGGGGTACTTCGCGGCCAGGGCCTCGAAGGCCTGGGCGCGCGAGGCCTGCCGTGCGCGCTCCGGGCGGTTGGCGAAGTCGGCGTAATAGCTGGCCACGGCTTCGATGTAATCACGCTCGCGCTGGGTCTTGGCGCCGACCTTGCGGCCCTGCTCGATCGCGGCCTGCGCCGATTCCGCGGCCTTGGGCGAAGCGCCCTGCCCGGCCAGCGGATTGTTCATCAGCAGCGCCGCGATGCCAAAAGTGGCCACACCGCAGGACGGGTCGTCTTCCAGCACATGGCGAAACGCCTTTTCGCCGGCGTCGTACCAGAACGAATGCAGCATCGCGACAGCGCGTTGCAATTCGCCCTGCACCTTGGGGTCGCAGGAATTGGCGAAGGAAACCTTGCCGAGCTGCCCCTTGCCCTCTTCGACTTCGTGGGCAACGGCGCTGCCGAACAGCGTGGTGGAGAAGGCCGCCGCAGCGGCCAGGGCATGCAGACGCATCTCGCACTCCTCGGGTGCCGGGCACCGCACGCGGAACGGCTCCGCATGCCGCCAGGGGGTGCGATTCTGCGCCGCACGGGGCCGAGACCACCCCCCTAGAACACGGTCAGTGCAGGGCGACGCCCGTCTTCGACTGCAGCTCCTCGCGCGTCACGCCCGGGGCCATCTCGACGACGCGCAGCCCGTGCGGCGTCACGTCCATCACCGCCAGGTCGGTGATGATGCGATCGACGACGCCGACCCCCGTCAACGGCAGCGTGCAGTGCGGCAGGATCTTCAGGTCAATGCTGCCGTCCTTCTTCTTCGCAACATGCTCCATCAGCACCACGACGTTCTTGACGCCGGCCACCAGGTCCATCGCACCGCCCATGCCCTTGACCATCTTGCCGGGGATCATCCAGTTGGCCAGGTCGCCATGCTCGCTGACCTGCATCGCACCCAGGATCGACAGGTTGATCTTGCCGCCGCGGATCATCGCGAAGCTGTCGTGAGAGCCGAAGATCGACGAGCCCGCGATCGTCGTGACGGTCTGCTTGCCAGCGTTGATCAGGTCGGCGTCGACCTGGTCCTCGGTCGGGAACGGGCCGATGCCGAGCATGCCGTTCTCGCTCTGCAGCCAGACCTCGATCGACGGATCGACGAAGTTGGCCACCAGCGTCGGCAAGCCGATGCCGAGGTTGACGTAGTAGCCGTCTTGCAGTTCCTTGGCCGCGCGCGCGGCCATCTGGTCGTGGGTCCAAGCCATGGAGAACCTCCTTCGGAGTAACAGGACAGCGGGTGCCTGAAGGCACCCTGCAAGGTGATGCTGGCTAAACGCCAGCGCGTTCGGTCAAGGTGCGTTTCTCGATGCGCTTCTCGGGCTGCGCGTTGAGGACGATGCGGTGCACGTAGATGCCGGCCAGGTGCACGCTGTCGGGCTCGAAGGCGCCGGTCTCGACGATTTCCTCGACCTCGACCACGGTGACCTTGCCGGCCATCGCCACCGCCGGGTTGAAGTTGCGCGCGGTGAGGCGGAACTGCAGGTTGCCGCTCTTGTCGGCGCGCCAGGCCTTGACCAGCGAGACATCGGGCACCAGCGAGCGCTCCATCACGTAGGTCTGCCCGTCGAACTCGCGCAGCTCCTTGCCTTCGGCCACCACGGTGCCGACGCCGGTGCGGGTGAAGAAGGCCGGAATGCCGGCGCCGCCGGCGCGCAGCTTCTCGGCCAGCGTGCCTTGGGGCGTGAACTCGAGCTCGAGTTCGCCCGCCAGGAACTGGCGTTCGAACTCCTTGTTCTCACCGACGTAGCTCGAGATCATGCGCTTGATCTGCCGCGTCTCGAGCAGTTTGCCGAGGCCGAAACCGTCGACCCCGGCGTTGTTGGAGATCACCGTCAGGTCCTTCACGCCCGAGTCGCGCAGCGCGTCGATCAGCGCCTCGGGGATGCCGCACAGGCCGAAGCCGCCAACGGCCATCAACTGCCCATCCTTCACCAGGCCATCGAGTGCCGCGCCGGCACTCGGGTAAATCTTGTTCATGCGCACGCTCCATCGACGCCAACGCGGCGGCGGGCGAGCGTACTACGTAACCCCTTAGGTGGTCGTTACGTAGAATTGATTAACCGTGGCAATCGACTTCCAGACTGCATTCGACTGGGCCCCCGTGGGCCTGGTGATTTCGCGCGAGCGCCTGATCGTCGGTTGCAACCAGCAGCTGCAGCGCATGTTCGGAGCCCCGGACCGGGAGGCCCTCGACGGCCAGAGCCTGGAGCTGCTTTATCCGACGCACGATGAATTCGAGCGCACCGGGCAGCGCATCGTCGCGCGCCTGGATGCCGCCGGCTACTACGCCGACGACCGCATCATGAAGCGGCTCGACGGCGAACTCTTCTGGTGCCATGTCGCGGGCCGCGCGATCGATCCCAAGAAGCCGCATGCCGACGGCATCTGGAGCTTCGAGGACCTGTCGGCCCGGCGCCGCCTGACCACCAAGCTGACGGCGCGCGAACGCGAGATTGCGGCCTTGCTGATCGAGGGACTGACCAGCAAGCGCATCGGGCAGCGCCTGACCATCAGCCCGCGCACCGTCGACGTGTACCGCGCGCGCCTGATGCGCAAGTACGACGCTTCGACGACGCCCGAGCTGGTCAACAAACTGCTGAGCGGCTGAGGCAGCGATGCCGCTGCCGCAAGCCGACGACGAGCCAGGCTGGGACGCCCTCTGCGAAGATGACGCGCAGCTTGCCTCGGGAGTGGCCGCGCTCTGCGCCCGCCACGGCCTGGGCGGCCAGCCCGTGCGGCGCTACGACAGCGGCTCGCAGCCGGTGTATGCGATCGGCAGCGACCATGTGCTCAAGCTCTTCCCGCCGACCGAGTCCGCGCACGCGCGGACCGAAGCGCGCGTGATGAGGCTGCTCGACGGCGCGCTCCCCGTCCCGACACCGCGCCTGCTGGCCGACGACCTGCAGGACGGCTGGCACGGCTTGCTGATGACGCAGTTGCGCGGCGAACGGCTCGTCGACGTCTGGCCGCGGCTGTCGCTGGCCGACCGGGACCGCCACGCCGACGTGCTCGGCCACACGGTCGCTGCGCTGCACGCGCTCGACATCTCGACGCTCGGCGACCTGGAGCCGCGCTGGAGCAGCTTCCTGCCCGCCCAACGCGACAACGCCGTGCAACGCCAACAGGCGCGCCGG
>JAABTC010000003.1 GCA_011390055.1 Burkholderiales bacterium
GGCGTGGTTGTTGAAAGCCACGCAAGGGCTGACGACGTCGATGAAGGCGGCGCCCTGGTGGCGGATCGCGCCTTCGATCAGCGGCACCAGTTGCGCCTTGTCGCCCGAGAAGCCGCGGGCGACGTAGGTCGCGCCGAGCTGCAAGGCGAGTGCCGCGAGGTCGATCGGGTTGTCGGCGTTGGCCACGCCCTTCTTGCTCTTGCTGCCGCGGTCGGCGGTGGCCGAGAACTGGCCCTTGGTCAGGCCGTAGACGCCGTTGTTCTCGACGATGTAGACCATGTTGACGCCGCGCCGCATCGCGTGGGCGAACTGGCCCAGGCCGATCGAGGCCGAGTCGCCGTCGCCCGAGACGCCCAGGTAGAGCAGCTCGCGGTTGGCGAGGTTGGCGCCCGTCAACACGCTGGGCATGCGGCCGTGCACGGTGTTGAAGCCGTGGCTGGCGCCGAGGAAGTAGTCCGGCGTCTTGGAGCTGCAACCGATGCCCGACAGCTTGGCCACGCGGTGCGGCTGGATGTCGAGTTGCCAGCAGGCCTGCACGATCGCCGCGGAGATCGAGTCGTGGCCGCAGCCGGCGCACAGCGTGCTGATCTTGCCTTCGTAGTCGCGCCGGGTGTAGCCGACCTTGTTGGTCTCCAGCGTCGGGTGGTGCAGCCGGGGCTTGGCGATGTAGGTCACTTGACCGTCTCCTTCGACGCGGGCCGCGGCTTGGGCGCGACGATCTCGGCATGCACGTGGCGCGTGATCGCCGCGGTGATGAAGCGTGCGGTGATCGGCGTGCCGTCGTAGTGGACGATCGGGACCAGCCGCTGCGGTTCGATGTTGAGCTCGCTCATCAGCAGCGTGCGCATCTGCGCGTCGCGGTTCTGCTCGACGACGAAGACCTCGTCGTGCGCGGCGATGAATTCGGCCACGCTGTCGGGGAACGGAAACGCGCGCAGCCGAAGCGCATCGAGCGGAATGCCGCCGACGTTGAGCAGGTCCAGCGCCTCGTCCATCGCCGGGCTGGTCGAGCCGAAGTAGATCGCGCCCAGGCGTGTCTTGCGGCTGGCCTTGCGGATCACCGGCTGCGGCACCAGCTCGGCCGCGGTGTCGAACTTCTGCAGCAGGCGCTTGACGTTGTAGACGTAGTCGGGGCCGGCCTCGGAGTAGCGCGCGTACGGGTCGCGCGTGGTGCCGCGCGTGAAGTAGGCGCCCTTGCTCTCGTGCGTGCCGGGCAGCGTGCGCCAGGGGATGCCGTCGCCGTCGACGTCCTTGTAGCGCGCGAACTCGCGGCCGGCGTCCAGGTCGGCGGCGCTCAGCACCTTGCCGCGGTCGAGCTTGCGCGCGTCGTCCCACTCGAAGGGCTCGCACAGGCGCTGGTTCATGCCGATGTCCAGGTCGGTCATCACGAAGACGGGCGTCTGCAGCCGGTCGGCGAGGTCGAGTGCGGCGGCCGCATGCTCGAAGCATTCCTTCGGGTCCTCCGGCAGCAGCAGCACGTGCTTGGTGTCGCCGTGCGAGGCGTAGGCGCAAGACAGCAGGTCGGCCTGCTGGGTGCGCGTGGGCATGCCGGTCGAGGGGCCGCCGCGCTGCACGTTGATGATCGTCACCGGGATCTCGGCGAAGTAGGCCAGGCCGATGAACTCGGTCATCAGGCTCACGCCCGGGCCCGAGGTGGCAGTGAAGGCGCGCGCGCCGTTCCAGCCGGCCCCCGTGACCATGCCGATCGAGGCGATCTCGTCCTCGGCCTGGACGATCGCGTACTTCGCCGCGCCGGTCTCGGGCTCGTGCCTGAACTTCGTGCAGTACGACTGGAACGCCTCGGCCACCGACGAGCTCGGGGTGATCGGGTACCAGGCGCAGACCGTCGCGCCACCGTACACGCAGCCGAGTGCCGCCGCCGCATTGCCGTCGATGAAGATGCGCTTGCCGACGCGGTCGCGGCGCTGCACCTGCAGGCCCACCGGGTGAGCAGCCAGGTGCTCGCGCGCGAAATCGATGCCCAGATGCAGCGCCTGCACGTTGGAAGCCAGCAGCTTTTCCTTGCCCTTGTACTGCTCGCCGAACAGCGCCTCGATGACAGCGGGATCGATGCCGAGCAACTGCGCCAGGGCACCGACGTAGAGAATGTTCTTGAACAACTGGCGCTGGCGCGGATCGCTGTAGGTGGCGTTGCAGATGGCCGTCATCGGCATGCCGATGACGTTGATGTCGCTGCGGAAGGCACTCTCGGGCAAGGTGCGCGTGCTGTCGTGGAACAGGTAGCCGCCAGGTTCGAGCTCGCGCACGTCCTGGTCCCAGGTCTGCGGGTTCATCGCCACCATCATGTCGATGCCGCCGCGCCGGCCGAGCCAGCCGCGCTCGCACACGCGCACCTCGTACCAGGTGGGCAGGCCCTGGATGTTGCTCGGGAAGATGTTGCGCGGGCTCACCGGCACGCCCATGCGCAGGATGGCCTTCGCGAACAACTCGTTGGCCGAGGCGGAGCCCGAGCCGTTGACGTTGGCGAACTTGACGACGAAGTCGTTGAGGGCTTCCAGGCGTTTCAATTCAGTCGCTCCATCCATCCTCCGTTCGGATGGGGGCGCGTCATGGCGACCCCACCTCCATCACCACATCCACCGACTTCGGTCGATCACGCGCGGCCACTCCCGCATGCGCCATCTGCAGCAGGAACTTCTGCATGTCCCAGGCTCCGGTCGGGCAGCGCTCAGCGCACAGGCCGCAGTGCAGGCAGACGTCTTCGTCCTTGACCATCACGCGCGCGGTCTTCAGCGGAACGCTCACGTACAGGTCTTGCGAAAGGTTGGTGGCGGGTGCCTTCAGCCGCTTGCGCAGTGCCGGCTCGTCGGCGTTGTCAACGAAGCTGATGCAGTCCATGGGGCAGATGTCGACGCAGGCATCGCATTCGATGCACAGCTTGTCGGCGAACACCGTCTGCACGTCGCAGTTAAGGCAGCGCTGCGTTTCCTTGAACGCGGTGGCCGCATCGAAGCCCAGCTCGACCTCCACCTTGATGCTGGCCAGCGCGATGTCGGCCTGCGTCCAGGGCACCTTGAAACGCAGGTCGTTGCTGACCGCGTTGTCGTAGCTCCATTCGTGGATGCCCATCTTCTGCGACATCAGGTTGACATGCGGCGCGGGCCGCATGGCGATGTCCTCTCCGCTCAGCAGGCGGTCGATCGACACGGCAGCCTCGTGACCGTGGGCCACGGCCCAGATGATGTTCTTCGGCCCGAAGGCCGCGTCGCCGCCGAAGAACACGCGCGGGCTCGTCGTCGACTGCATCGTTGCCGGGTTCAACAGCGGCAGGCCGCGCGCGTCGAAGTCGACCCCGCTGTCGCGCTCGATCCACGGGAAGGCGTTCTCCTGGCCGACCGCGATCAGCACTTCATCGCATGCGAAGTACGCCTCGGGCTGGCCGCTGGGCTTGAGGCTGCGGCGGCCCTGGTCGTCGACCACGGCTTCGACGATCTCGAAGGTCATGCCCTTCAACACGCCGGCTTCGTGGACGAAGGCCTTGGGCACATGGAAGTTGACGATCGGGATGCCTTCGTGCATCGCGTCTTCCTTCTCCCAGGGCGAGGCCTTCATCTCGTCGAAGCCCGAGCGCACGACGACCTTGACGTCGTGCGCGCCCAGGCGCCGCGCCGAGCGGCAGCAATCCATCGCGGTGTTGCCGCCGCCGAGCACGATGACGCGCGGCTTGACGCTGGTGACATGGCCGAAAGACACGCTGGCCAACCAGTCGATGCCGAGCTTGATGTGCTCGGCGGCCTCGCTGCGGCCCGGCAGGTCGAGGTTGCGCCCGCGCGGCGCGCCGCAGCCGACGAAGACGGCGTCCCAACCCTCCGCCAGCAACGCGGTCATCGAATCGACGCGCGAGCCGCTGCGGAATTGCACGTCGTCGCGGAGGATGTAGCCGCACTCCTCGTCGATCACGCTCTCGGGCAGCCGGAAGCGCGGCACCTGCGTGCGCATGAACCCGCCCGGCTTGGCCTCGGCGTCGAACACCGTGACCGCGTAGCCCAGCGGGGCCAGATCGCGCGCCACCGTCAGCGACGCGGGCCCGGCGCCGATGCAGGCGATGCGCTTGCCATTGGTGGGCCGCGCCTTGGGCAAGCGCGATGTGATGTCTTCCTTGTGGTCGGCCGCGACGCGCTTCAATCGGCAGATGGCCACGGGCTCGGGCTTGGCCGTGTTTTCTTCTTCCACCCGTCCGCGCCGGCAGGCCGGTTCGCAAGGGCGGTCGCAGGTGCGGCCCAGGATGCCGGGGAAGACGTTCGACACCCAGTTGACCATGTAGGCATCGCCGTAGCGGCCCTGCCCGATCATGCGGATGTATTCGGGCACGGGGGTGTGGGCCGGACAGGCCCACTGACAGTCGACGACCTTGTGGAAGTAGGCCGGATCGGCCACATCGGTGGGCTGCACGGTCGCTCGTCTCCTGCCGAGGGCTCGGGCGGCCTCGGTCGGTTGCGAGTCTAGGGCGGTCGACTGGCTTTGCGTACAGGGCTTGCCACTAGGCGCCGTGGCGCATGCCACGGCTGCGGGTTGCCCGATCAGCCGAAGCTGAGTTTCTGCACCGAGACCAGCTCGCTCCAGCGTTGTCCTTCCGCAGCGATGAAGGCGTCGAACTCGGCCGGCGTGCTGCCAACCCATTCGAGCCCGTTCTGTGCCAGCGTCTGCCGCGCCGCAGGCGCCGTCAGCGCCTGCACCAGCGCAGCCTGCAGCGCGAACTGACGTTCGGCGCCGATGCGTGCTGGCGCCAGGGCGCCGATCCAGGTCGAGACGTCGAAATTCGCGACGCCCGACTCCTGCAAGGTCGGCAGCTCCGGGGCCACCGAATAGCGCGTGGCCGAGGTCACGGCGAGCGCCTTGACGCGACCGCTCTTGACGTGCGGTCCGATCGCCACCCAGCTGCCCATGAACAGCTGCACCTCGTCGTTCATCACCGCCTGCAGCGCCGGCACGCCGCCGCGGTACGGGATGTGCACGATGTGCGTGCGCGTGCGCATCTTGAACAGCTCGGCCGCGAGGTGGTTCAGCGTGCCGAGCCCGGCCGACGACACGTTCAAGGCGCCCGGCCGCTGGCGCGCCAGCGCGATGAACTCGGCCACGTTGCGCACCGGCAGCGAGGCCGGCACCGCAAACACCAGCGGAAAGCTCAGCAGGCGCGAGATCGGCGTGAAGTCGCGCAGCGTGTAGGGCAGCTGCGGATAGACCAGCGGATTGGTGACGTGCGAGTCGAACACCAGCATCAGCTGGTTGGCATCGCCCGGCATGCGCGCCACGCTGGCGGCCGCGATCGAGCCCGAAGCACCCGGGCGGTTTTCCACCACCACCGACTGGCGCAAGGCGGTGCGCGGCAGATGCTCGGCCAGCAGGCGGCCGGTCAGATCGACCGAACCCCCCGGGGGCACCGGGACGATCAGCTGCAAGGGCGCCGAGGCTGGTTGGCCCCGCGCAACGCCCACCGCACCACCGGCGGCCAAGCCCAAAACGCCGGCCTGTGCCAGCCACTGCCTACGGTCCATTGCACGGTCCCCCTAGCCTGAAGAGGCGACGAGTGTGCCGCAGCTTCGTGACAAGCGGACGGCAGCCGTCACGCCAGCACGCGCTGCACCTTCAGCAGCCCTTCGACCTTGCGCCCTTTGCGGGCGCGTTTGCCTTCGTGCAGCGACAAGGTGGCGCCCTTGAGCATCTCTTCCTTGGCCTTGCCGCCGCGGCCACTGCCGACGACCCGGACCGCGTCGCCCACCACGGCCACCGAAATCAACGGGTCCTTCGCGTCGACATCCATCAACGTCAAGCCGCGCCCGCCCTTGGCTTGGCGCTTCAACTCGGCCAGCGGGAACACCAGCAGCCGGCCCCCCATCGCCAGGCAGGCCACGCGGCCACAACCGGCACCGACGTACGCCGGCGGCAGCAGGTGTTCGCCGGCCTCGAGCGACAGGAAGCTCTTGCCGCCGCGCTGGCGCGTGTGCAGGTCGCCGAGTTCGGCCAGCAAGCCGAACCCACCGGTGTGTGCGAACAACAGCAGCGTTGCGGCCGGCCCGGCAACGTAATGCGCCGCCTGCGTGCCCGGCTCCAGGTCGATCAGCGACGTGACCGGAACACCATCGCCGCGACCGCCGGGCAGCACCGCCACCGGCACGCTGTAGACCCGGCCGTTGCTGCCCACGACCACCAGGGCGTCGGTGCTGCGGCAGGCGAAGGCGCCGTAGAGCGAGTCCCCCGGCTTGAACACCTGGCCCGCCACGTCATGCTCATGACCCTTGGGCGCGCGCACCCAGCCTTTCATGCTGACGACGACGGTGACCGGCTCGTCGACCACCTTCACTTCGGCCACCGCGCGCTTGTCGGCCTGCAGCACGCTGCGACGCTCGTCGCCGAACTGCTTGGCGTCGGCTTCGATCTCGCGGATCACCGTGCGCTTCAACGCGGTCGCGCTGCCGAGGATCTCTTCGAGCTTGCGCTGGTCGTCGCGCAGCAACTTCAGCTCCTGCTCGATCTTGATCGCCTCCAGCCGCGCCAGCTGGCGCAAGCGGATGTCGAGGATGTCGTCGGCCTGGCGCTCGCTCAGCGCGAAGCGAGCGATCAGGGCGGGCTTCGGCTCGTCCGCGTTGCGGATGATGCGGATCACCTCGTCGATGTTCAGCAGCACCAACTGCCGGCCCTCGAGCACGTGGATGCGGTCGAGCACGCGCTGCAACCGGTGCCGCGTGCGGCGCTGCACCGTGGCCTGGCGGAACTCGAGCCATTCGGCCAGCATCTGGCGCAGACCCTTCTGCGTCGGCCGCCCGTCCAGGCCGACCATCGTCAGGTTCAGCGGCGCGTTCGACTCCAGGCTGGTGTGCGCCAGCAGCGCCTGGATCAGGTCGTGCTGCTGCACCGTGCGGGTTTTCGGCTCGAACACCAGCCGCACCGCAGCATCCTTGCTCGACTCGTCGCGCACGGCGTCGAGCACGGCCAGCATCGACGCCTTGAGCTGAACCTGCTCGGCCGACAAGGCCTTCTTGCCGGCCTTGACCTTCGGGTTCGTCAGCTCCTCGATCTCTTCCAGCACCTTCTGCGTACTGGTGCCCGGCGGCAGCTCGTACACCACCATCTGCCACTGGCCGCGCGCCAGATCCTCGATGCGCCAGCGCGCGCGCACCTTCAGACTGCCGCGGCCGCTGCGGTAGGCCTCCCGGATCTCGGCCTCGGCGCTGATGATCTGGCCACCGCCGGGGTAGTCGGGGCCCGGCAGCAGCGCGAAGAGTTCGTCGTCGCTGAGCTTGTCGTTCTTCAGCAGCGCCACGGCCGCGGCCGCCACCTCGCGCAGGTTGTGGCTCGGCACCTCGGTCGCCAAGCCCACCGCGATGCCCGAGGCGCCGTTGAGCAGCACGAAAGGCAGCCGCGCCGGAAGCTGCCGCGGCTCCTCGGTCGAGCCGTCGTAGTTGGGGATGAAGTCGACCGTGCCCTCGTCGATCTCGTCGAGCAACAAGCGTGCGATCGGCGACAGGCGCGCCTCGGTGTAGCGCATCGCGGCAGCACCGTCGCCGTCGCGCGAGCCGAAGTTGCCCTGCCCGTCGACCAGCGGGTAGCGCAGCGCGAAGTCCTGCGCCATCCGCACCATCGCGTCGTAGGCGGCGGTGTCGCCGTGCGGGTGGTAGCGGCCAAGCACGTCGCCGACCACGCGCGCACTCTTGACCGCCTTCGGGCCGCCGGCCGCCGCGCCGAAGGCCAGGCCCATGCGCTGCATCGAGTACAGGATGCGACGCTGCACCGGCTTCTGCCCGTCGCAGACGTCGGGCAAGGCGCGACCCTTCACGACCGACAGCGCGTACTCGAGGTAGGCCCGCTCGGCATAGTGCGCCAGCGTGACTGCGTCGTCATCGGACGGTGGCGGGGCAGGCGGCTCGGTGGCGAAGAGATCGAGGGTCATGGCATCCGCAGGCATGCGCTCGCCAGCCGGAGCAGCGAGGCGCGCAGTGTAGTGACGGGCAGCGCTCCCCCGGCCGGGGAGCGGGTCGGGTCAGGCCGCCGCGCGCTGCGCGGTGTTCGCGCCGAGGATGTGAACCAGCGCGGCTTCCAGGTTGGCCACCGCGGTGTCCGGGTCCTGCAGCTTGTCCAGACCGAACAGGCCGATGCGGAAGGTCTTGAAATCGGGGCCTTCGTCGCATTGCAGCGGCACGCCGGCGGCGGTCTGCAGGCCTTCGGCCAGGAAGGCCTTGGACGATTGCATCGCGTCGTCGTCGGTGTAGCTGACCACCACACCGGGTGCCTGGAAGCCTTCTGCCGCGACGCCACGCAAACCGTGGCCGGCCAGCATGGCGCGCACCTTGCGCCCCAGGGCCCACTGCGCATCGCGCAGGCGTGCGAAGCCGAGGCTGCGCGTCTCCAGCATCACATCGCGCGTGCGCGTCAGCGCATCGGTCGGCAAGGTCGTGTGGTACGCATGGCCGCCGGCCTCGTAGGTCTCCATGATCTGCAGCCACTTCTTCAGGTCGGCCGCGAAGCTGGTGCTGGTGGTGCCATCGATGGCCGTGCGCGCACGCTCGCTCAACATCACGAAGGCGCAGCAGGGTGAGCCGCTCCAGCCTTTTTGCGGCGCACTCACGAGCACGTCGACGCCGGTGGCCCGCATGTCGACCCAGGCCGCGCCCGAGGCGATGCAGTCGAGCACGAACAGGCCGCCGACCTCGTGCGCCGCGTCGGACACGGCCCGCAGGTAGTCATCGGGCAGGATCATGCCGGCAGAGGTTTCGACGTGCGGCGCGAAGACGACCGCAGGCCGCTCGGCGCGGATCGCCGCGACCACCTCGTCGATCGGCGCCGGCGCCCAGGGCGCCTGCTTGCCGCCCGACACCGGCCGGGCCTTGAGCACCACGTGGCTGGAAGGGATCGAGCCCATCTCGAAGATCTGCGTCCAGCGGTAGCTGAACCAGCCATTGCGGATCACGAGCGCCTTGCGGCCGCTGGCGAACTGGCGCGCCACCGCTTCCATGCCGAAGCTGCCACTGCCGGGCACCAGCACCGCAGACTTCGCGGCGTAGACCTCCTTCAGCACCCCCGAAATGTCCTGCATGACGCCTTGGAACTTGCGCGACATGTGGTTGAGCGCGCGGTCGGTGTAGACCACCGAATACTCGAGCAGGCCATCGGGATCGGGTTGGGGCAGCAGGCCGGGCATGGCAATTCCTTTTGCGGTGTGGGGGCCTGCGCCAGCAGCGGCGGCCCGAAACCGATTATCGCTGCGGCGCTGCGTAGCGCGCAGCTGCCGCCTGCAGCTCGCCCGCCACGCGCTTGACCAGCGAGGCTGGCGCGAGCACCCGAACCTGGCTGCCATGGCGCAGGATGTCCATCACCAGCTCCGTCGGGTCGCCGTAGGGCAGGCGCAGCGTCAGCCCACCGTCGTCGTGCGGCGTGAGCTCCTGCCGCGGATGCCACTGCTCGTGCTGCACCCATTGCGCCGCCTCGGCGCTGAAGTGCAGGCTGGCCCAGTGCAGGCGCGTGCCGCTGAAGATGCCGTAGCCGGCATCCATCTCGGCCTCCAGGGTCTTCAGCGGCACCTCCTTGGCGCGCAGCTCGAGCAGGCGCGCGCTGCGGACCGCGTCCAGGGCGAAGCGGCGCAACGCCTCGGTGCCGTGGCACCAGGCGTCGAGGTACCAGGTGTTGCGCCAGTGCACGAGGCGCTGCGGCGAGACGCTGCGTTCGGTCTGCTCGCGCCGGCTGCGCACCCAGTAGCTCATCTGCAGCCGGCGGCGCAAGGTGATCGCGCTGCCGATGAGCTCGAAGTGGCGCCCCACCACCGGGCGCCGCGCCGCGCTCAGGATCTTCACGCGCTTGATCAGCGCCCGCGCTTCGGCGTCGTCGCGGCCCAGCATGCCGTGCAGCTTGTCCAGCAGCGGCTGCAGATGGCGCGCCAGCACGCCGCCCTCGTCCAGGCCTTCGATCAAGTGGTGCATCGTCAGCAGCGCATGGATCTCGGGTTCGCTGAACCACACGCCTGGCAGCTCGTGCCGGGTCTGGCGCGGATCGCGCGCGTCCGGTCGCATCGAGTAGCCGTTGCTGTCGCGGTCGTAGACGATCGGTGCGTCCATCCGTTCGCGCAGGTACTCAAGGTCGCGCTTCAAGGTGGCACGGCTGACCCCCAGCTCGTCCATCAGCTCGGCGAACGACACCGAGCCGCGGTTGCGGATCAGCATCTCGATCTTGTAGAAGCGTTCGGTGCGGTCCATGGGTTGAGCGTAGCCGAAACGAACGTTCGCAGGCTCACGCCATGAGCCTGTGGCCACCGAGACTGGCGGCGCCGGGGCCCTCCCGGTGCCGCCAGAGAGCCGAGCCGCCATGCTGAAGTCCGACGACCGCACCGCCGACCTGTTCCACGACACCTTGCCGGCGGTGCGCCCCGCCAGCCCCGCGGAAGCCACCGGGTTCGAGATCGGCTGGGACCATGCGCACCACCGCCTGACCCCGCCGGCGCCTGCGCTCGGTTCGGACACGGCGGTGCGGCAGGGCTGGCAAGCCGGCAGCGCGGTGTTCGGCACGCGCACCCTCAAACCCACACCCGCCGTCCGCGACTGGCTCACGCTGCGCCTGCAAGCCTGGCAGTCGGGCCTGGCCTTCGAATCGGTGCAGGTCACGCCGCACTTCCTGACCCAGATCGAAGCCCGCGTCTGCCCGGTCACCCGAAGTGCGTTGACGCGTGCCAGCGAAACCGGCAACGACGCCGTCGTCGAGCGCGTCAGCCCGCACGCCGGCTATGCCGCGGGCAACCTCGCCTCGGTCAGCGAACGCGCGCGGCAGGCCAAAGCCGAACTCGGTGTGGCGCAGGCGCTGGCCAACGCGCAGCGTCTGGAGCGATCGGGCCTGGACACACTCGACGGCCTCGACAGCGCGCAGTGGCAGCGGCTGGCGGTGCTGATCAGCTTCGTGACCCCGCTGCCGCACGCCGAAGCTGCCCGGTTGCCGCTGGCCGTGCTGCCGCCGAATCGCCTGCGTCTGCTGAACCCGGTGCAGGCGCTGCAGGCGGTGCTCACGCTGGCCTTCGGAGCGTCGCACGGGGCGCCGGCGCTGCGCGCACTGATCGGACACGTACCCGTGGCAGCCCGCCACGATTACCAGGTGCTGGTGCTGACGCTGCAGGCGCGGCGGCTGGCCATCGGCCTGCGGCTGGGCAGCCACGACGATGCACTCGACCTTCGGCATGCCCTCGAGGACCTGTGGGACGACGCTGCATTGAACCGCCGCTGGCAACGATTCGCACTGCAGCTCGACGAAGCCGGCTGCGAACGGCTGCTGCGCGCGGCCGCGCGCCGCGGCCTCGGCGGCAAGGGTTGGCAATGGCTTCCGCAAGCTGCGGCCACGGAGGGCTGGGCCATCGCCAGCGAGGGGCGCAGCGGGCCGAAGTCGGGCTGGGCCGCTTGCCACTGATACCCGGTCACGTTCAGAAGGTCAAATCCGCTGCCGTTCGGGCTGAGGTATTCCCGATGGTCCTGAGGTATCGAAGGAAGCCCCGCGCAAGCCCTTCGATACCTCAGGGCGAACGGACCAGGAAGTCTCAATTCTTGTGCTGTTGAACAGGATCTGGAACTCAAACGTCGATGTCGACCGCGTCGCCGTGCAATTCCATCAACTCGCGCCGCGCCGCCGCTTCGCCCTTGCCCATCAGCTTGGTCAGCGACAGCACGGTGCCCGCATGGTCGAGCGCGCCGTAGCCCAGCTGCAGCAGACGGCGCGTATCGGGGTTCAGCGTGGTGTCCCACAACTGCTCGGCGCTCATCTCGCCCAGGCCCTTGAAGCGGCTGATGCTCCAGCTGCCTTCGCGCGCGCCTTCCTTGCGCAGCTTGTCCAGCGTGGCGGCGAGTTCGCCGTCGTCCAGCGCGTAGATCTTGGCTGCCGGCTTCTTGCCGCGCGCAAGCGCATCGATGCGGAAGAGGGGCGGCTTGGCGATGTACACGTGGCCGCGCTCGATCAGCTTCGGAAAGTGGCGGAAGAACAGCGTCAGCAGCAGCACCTGGATGTGCGAGCCGTCAACGTCGGCGTCGGAAAGGATGCAGACCTTGCCGTAGCGCAGGCCCGAGAAGTCGGGCTCGTCGGCGACGCCGTGCGGGTCCACCCCCACCGCCACCGCGATGTCGTGGATCTCGTTGTTGGCAAACAGGCGGTCACGCTCGACCTCCCACGCGTTGAGCACCTTGCCGCGCAAGGGCAGCACCGCCTGGGTTTCCTTGTTGCGGCCCATCTTGGCGCTGCCGCCGGCCGAGTCTCCCTCGACCAGGAAGACTTCGTTGAGCAGCAGATCGCGGCTTTCGCAGTCGGTGAGCTTGCCCGGCAACACGGCCACCCCCGAGCCCCGCCTCTTCTCGACTTTCAGGCTCGCGCGCTGGCGCGTCTGGGCCTGGCGGATCACCAGGTCGGCCAGCTTCCTGCCGTGCTCGACATGCTGGTTCAGCCACAACTCGAGCGCCGGACGCGTGTAGCCTGACACCAGGCGCAGCGCCGCGCGCGAATTCAGGCGTTCCTTGGTCTGGCCCTGGAATTGCGGGTCCAGCACCTTGGCCGACAGCACGAAGCTGGCGCGCGAGTACACATCGTCGGGCATCAGCTTCACGCCCTTGGGCAGCAGCGCATGCATTTCGATGAAGCCCTTGATCGCGCCGAAGAGGCCGTCCTTCAAGCCGGCATCGTGGGTGCCACCGGCCACGGTGGGAATCAGGTTGACGTAGCTCTCGCGCAGCGTCGAGCCGTCGTCGGTGAAGGCCACGCACCAGGCGGCACCCTCGCCTTCGGCGTTGTCTTCGCTGTCGTTCGCGCGGGCGTAGCGCTCGCCTTCGAAGATCGGGATGATCGGCTCGCCCGGCAGGCCCTGCAGCAGGTAGTCGCGCAGGCCGCCGGCGTAGCACCAGGTCTGGGTTGCCGCGACCGGGGCGCTGCCTGTGGCCGAACCGGGTCGCGTCGCACGCTCGTCGCTCAGGGTCACCGTGACGCCCGGCATCAGCACCGCCTTGCTGCGCAACAGGTGCGTGAGCTCGGCGCGCGGCAATTCGGTGCTGTCGAAGTATTTCGCGTCGGGCCAGACACGCACCGTGGTGCCTTGCTTGCGATCGCCGGCCGCAGCCTTGCGCACCGACTGCGGCTCCGCCACGTCACCGCCCGCGAACGCCATGCTCGCCACCTGGCCGTCGCGGAACACGCTCACCTGCAAGCGCCGCGCCAGCGCGTTGGTGACGCTGACGCCCACACCGTGCAAGCCGCCCGAGAAGCTGTAGGCGCCGCTGCCACCCTTGTCGAACTTGCCCCCGGCATGCAGGCGGGTGAACACGATCTCGACCACCGGCACCCCCTCCTCGGGGTGCAGCCCGAAGGGAATGCCGCGGCCGTCGTCCTCGACGCTGACCGAGCCGTCGTCATGCAGGGTGAGCGCAATGCGCTGTCCGAACCCGGCCAGCGCCTCGTCGGCGGCGTTGTCAATCACCTCCTGGATCACGTGCAACGGCGTCTCGGTGCGCGTGTACATGCCGGGGCGTTGCTTGACGGGCTCCAGCCCTTTCAGGACACGGATCGAGGCTTCGGCGTACTTGCGGGTGGCGGTGGGCATGGCGGCGGATTCTAGGCAGCCCCCCGCGCCGGACGCGCGCCGGCCGCGAGCGCTACAGTGCTCCATGGTTTCGCCTTCCCCGGCCTCGGTCGCCGAGCCCCGCCCCGGGCTGTCCACCTTGCAGGTGCTCGCGTGCGGCGCAGCGATCGTCACGCTGTCGATGAGCGTGCGGCACGGCTTCGGCCTGTGGCTGCAGCCCGTCACGATGGAGCGCGGCTGGACGCGTGAGACGTTCGCCTTCGCGCTGGCAGTGCAGAACCTGAGCTGGGGCGTGGCCGGCCTTTTCGTCGGCATGGTGGCCGACCGCTTCGGCGCCTTCCGCGTCCTCGTCGCGGGCAGCGCGGTCTATGCGGCCGGCCTGGCCTCGATGGCGCTGGCCACCAGCCCGCTTTCGTTCACGTTGACGGCCGGCGTGATGCTCGGCCTGGCACAAGCCGCCACCACGTATGCGGTGATCTACGGCGTGATCGGGCGCAACATCGATGCGTCGCGCCGTTCCTGGGCCATGGGCCTCACGGCCGCCGCGGGTTCGTTCGGCCAGTTCCTGATGCTGCCGGTCGAAAGCGCCTTGATCAGCGGATTGGGCGGCGCGGGCCTGTTCGCGTTCGAGGGTCTGGGCTGGCGCAACGCACTGTTCGTGCTGGCGGCGCTGGTGCTGCTGATCGCGCCGCTGGCCCTCGGCTTGCGCGAAGGGACGTTGTCGCACAGCACCGGCGTGCAGCAGAGCATCGCGCAGGCACTGCGCGAGGCGTTCGGCCACGGCAGCTTCCAGTGGTTGATGGCCGGCTACTTCGTCTGCGGCTTCCAGGTCGTCTTCATTGCCGTTCATCTGCCGAGCTACTTGAAGGACCACGGCCTGTCGCCCCAGGTCGCGACCATCGCGCTGGCGTTGATCGGCCTGTTCAACGTCATCGGCACCTATGCCGCCGGATCGCTCGGACAACGCTGGCCGAAGCACCACATCCTCAGCGCGATCTATGCACTGCGGGCGGTCGTGATCGCGGTGTTCCTGGCCGCGCCGCTCACGCCGGCGTCGGTCTACGTCTTCGCCGCTGCGATGGGCCTGTTGTGGCTGTCGACGATCCCGCCCACCAACGCGATCGTGGCGCAGATGTTCGGCGTGCGGCACTTCTCGATGCTGAGCGGGTTCATCTTCCTCAGCCACCAGATCGGCTCGTTCCTCGGCGCCTGGCTCGGAGGACGGCTGTACGACGCGTTCGGCAGCTACAACGTGGTGTGGGGTCTCGCTATCGCGCTGGGCGGCTTCGCTGCACTGGTCAACCTGCCGGTGCGCGAGACGGCGATCGAGCGCTGCGCGGTGCCGGCATGAAACGCCCGCGCGCCGAGTGGCTGCGATCGCGCTGGTTCTGGCGTGGCTCGGCAGCGCTCGCCCTGATGCTGGTGTTCCTCTCGTACCTGCAGCCGGCGCTGATGTTCGAGCTGGCCAACCGCGTCTGGAGCTGCTTTTGAACGGCCATGCCGCGTCCGGGGCGCCCTCCGCCTGGGTGCAGCGCTGGGCCCATCTGGTGCCCGCATCGGTCCGGGTGCTCGACGTCGCCTGCGGCTCAGGCCGGCATGCGCGCTACTTCGCCGAGCGTGGGCACGCCGTTACCGCGGTCGACCGGGACACGGGCGCGCTCGCCAGCCTGCCGCCGACCGTCACCGCGTGCGTGGCCGATCTGGAAGGCGCGCCGTGGCCGCTGCCCGGCCAGACCTTCGGCGCCGTGATCGTCACGAACTACCTCTGGCGCCCGCTGTGGCCGGCGCTGGTGCGCAGCCTCGGGCCAGGCGGCGTGCTGATCTGCGAGACCTTCGCGATCGGCCAGGCCCTCTACGGGCGCCCGACCAACCCCGACTTCCTGTTGCGCGCAGGCGAACTGCTCGAGCTCTGTCGCGGACTGCAGACCGTGGCTTTCGAGGACGGCGTGCTGGACGCGCCGCCGCGCCGGGTGCAGCGCATTGCCGCCGTGCACGCGCCGGCGCCGGGCGCAGCGCACCGCCTCGAGCCTGGCGCGGTCGCATAGCCCGCTAAAATGCGCGGCTTGACAGCCTCCCGTAGCCCCATGGAACCGATTGTTGGCAGCCTCGTCGCGCTGGTCACGCCGATGCAGGACGACGGCAGCGTCGACTACGCCGCGCTGCGCCGATTGATCGACTGGCATGTGGCCGAGGGCACGTCGTGCCTGGTCGTGGTGGGCACCACCGGCGAGTCGCCCACGGTCGACGTGGCCGAGCACTGCGAGATCATCCGCGTGTCGGTCGAGCATGCGAACGGTCGGGTGCCGATCATGGCCGGCGCGGGCGGCAACTCCACGCGCGAAGCGATCGAGCTGACGAAGTTCGCGCGCGAGGTCGGCGCCGACTGCACGCTGCAGGTGGTGCCCTACTACAACAAGCCGACCCAGGAGGGCATGTTCCGGCACTTCCGCGCCATCGCCGAGGCGGTCGACCTGCCGGTGGTGCTGTACAACGTACCGGGGCGCACGGTCGGCGACCTGCAGCACGACACCGTGCTGCGTCTGGCGCAGGTGCCCGGCATCGTCGGCATCAAGGAAGCCACCGGCAATCTCGACCGTGCGGCCTGGTTGATCAAACAGGCGCCGGCCGGCTTTGCAATTTATTCGGGCGACGACCAGACAGCCATCGCGTTGATGCTGCTGGGCGGACACGGCAACATCAGCGTCACCGCCAACGTGGCGCCGCGTGCCATGGCCGAGCTGTGCCGCGCCGCGACCGCCGGCGATGTCCGTCGGGCCACCGAAATCCACCTTCGCCTGCTGGCCCTGCACCGCCAGCTGTTCGCTGAATCCAACCCGATCCCTGTCAAGTGGGCTCTGGCCCGCCTGGGCCGCTGCGGGGCCCACCTGCGCCTGCCGCTGGTGGGCCTGTCCGAAGCGCTCCACGCGCCGCTCGAAGCGGCGCTCTCCGAAGCCGGCCTGCTTTGACGGGCCTGGCCTGCCAACCGTTGCCGCAGCCGCGCGTTCTTCCTCCGTTGTTCCTCATTTCCAGCCTGCCGGCCGCAGCAATGCGCCGCACCCCGCCATGACCCTTGCGATCACCCCCCTCGCCTCCCGCCCGCCGCTGGCCGTTTCGGCTGTGCTGCTGGCCGCTGCACTGGCTTCGAGCGGCTGCTCGACCCTCGAGGGCTTCCTCGCCGGCGACAAGGTCGACTACCGCAGCCAGTCGGCCAAGACCGCGCCGCTGGAAGTGCCGCCCGACCTGACGCAGTTGCAGCGCGAGGGCCGCTACCAGCCGCAAGGCAGCGGTACGGTCAGCGCCAGCAGTTTCGGCAGCGCCGCGCCCGTTGCGCCCGGCGCCGCCACGCCGGTCAGCACCGTGGCGCCCAACGCGATCGGCAACATGCGGCTGGTGCGCGAAGGCAACCAGCGCTGGCTGGTCGTGCCGATGCCGGCCGAACAGCTGTGGCCGCAGTTGCGTTCGTTCTGGCAGGAGCGCGGTTTCACGCTGGCCGTCGACAACCCGGAAGCCGGCGTGATGGAGACCGACTGGGCCGAGAACCGCGCCAAGATTCCGCAGGACATCATCCGACGCACCGTGGGCCGCATCCTCGACTCGCTGTACGACACCGGCGAGCGCGACCGCTTTCGCATCCGCGTGGAGCGCACGCCCGCGGGCAGCGATGTCTTCATCAGCCACCGCGGCATGATCGAGGTCTACACCACCGACCGCAAGGAACAGACGACCTGGACCAGCCGCCCGAGCGACCCGCAGCTCGAGGCCGAGTTCCTGTCGCGCCTGATGGTCAAGCTGGGCGCGAAGGAAGACGTGGCGCGCACGGTCGCCAGCGCCCCGGCCGCGCCAGTGGCCGCTGCGCCCCGCGCGCGGATCCTGCCGGGCCAGCCCGCAGCCACGCTGCAGGTCGATGAAGGCTTCGACCGGGCCTGGCGCCGCGTCGGGCTGACGCTCGACCGCAGCGGCTTCACGGTGGAAGACCGCGACCGTGCCGGTGGCTTGTACTTCGTGCGCTACGTCGACCCGAAAGACGCCGCCACCGCCGAGCCCGGCTTCTTCGCCAAGCTGTTCAGCTTCGGCCGCTCCGACCCGGCCAAGGCGCCCGCGCGCTACCGCATCGCCGTCAAGGGCGCAGGCGAGAGCACGCAGGTGTCGGTGCAAAACGCGCAAGGCGGGCCGGAGAACGGTGCCGTCGGTCAGCGCATCGTTGCGCTGCTGGTCGATGACCTGAAGTAAGGCTGCATTTGCTGCGATTCTGCAGCCTGGGCAGCGGCAGCAGCGGCAATGCGACGCTGGTCGAAGGGCTGTCTGCGGACGGCGGGCGCCCCACCCGGCTGTTGATCGATTGCGGACTCGGCCCGCGCCAGCTCGCCGCGCGCCTGGCCTTGCGCGGCCTGGCCCCCACCGACCTCGACGCGGTGTTCGTGACCCACGAGCACAGCGACCACACTGCGGGCGTGCTGGCCCTGCAGCGCCGCTTCGGCGTGGCCGTGTGGGCCAGCGCCGGCACCTGGGAGCACGTGCGCGCCCGCGCGCCCGAGCCTCCGGCTTGCCACATCGCCCGTCCCGGCGTTGCGATCCACGTCGGCGGCCTGTGCCTGCGGCCCTTCAGCGTGCCCCACGACGCCAGCGAGCCGCTGCAACTGGTGGTCGGCGACGGCCGGCATTGCGTCGGCATCCTGACCGACATCGGCGAGCCGACCGACGCCGTCGCACAGGCGCTGCAGGCCTGCGATGCCTTGCTGCTCGAGACCAACCACGACCCGGACCTGCTGGCCGCCAGCGCCTACCCGCCCTGGCTGCAGCGCCGCATCGCCGGGCCGCGCGGCCACCTGGCCAACCGTCAGGCCGCCGACCTGCTCGACCGCTGCCGCCACAACGCGCTGCGCCACGTGATCGCGGCGCACTTGAGCGTGCGCAACAACCGGCCTGACCTGGCGCTGGCCGCGCTGGCCGGTGCACTCAGCCCGGGCGTGGTGGGTGGCACCCGGCTGCGCGTGGCCGATGCCGACGCCGGATGCGACTGGGTGGCCATGGACTGATGGCTGCCGATTGCGAGGCAGCGCGCAGGCCGCGGGCGTGAAAAAGCCGCCCGAAGGCGGCTCGTGAAGCGGCAGGAGCCGATTACTTCTTGACGGTATCGGCTGTCTTGGCCGCAGCGTCCTTGGCAGCGTCGACGGCCTTGCCGGCGGCGTCCTTCATCGCGTCGGCAGCGGCGGAAGCGGCACCGGTCATCGCGGCGGCACCGGCGTTCACGCTGGCGCTGGCGGCCGCGGTGACGGCGGAAG